>NZ_JAMBDI010000070.1:0-14580 GCF_036858055.1 Pseudomonas sp. SF2
ACCGGCAAAGCCGGTGCCATCGACCGCGTCGCCTGCTTTGCGGCTAAAGCCGCTCCCACAGGGCCCGCGTAGCTCCCGGAGGCATTCATGAAATGTGCGTCATTTATGCCTGACGAATCACAGGTCAATGCTACGCTCGCGGAAATACTCAGCACGGATACTCATCATGGAAATGAACTGGCACCAGGCCCTGCAAGAGAGCCTGAGCTGGCTGGCAATCGCCTCGTTCATCACCCTTGTCTGCTTCACTGCAGCCGCCACACTGGCCGTACGTTGTACGCGCTGGGGTAGCCAGTTCTGGCAGCTTGCCGGGCCCTATTTCAGTTTCAGGCGTAGTTGGCGGCCGTTACTGGTGTTCGCCCTGCTGCTGGTACTGACGCTATTCTCGGTGCGCCTGAACGTGCTGTTCTCGTTCTGGTACAACGGCTTCTACAGCGCCTTGCAGGGCCTTGATCAAGCCGCATTCTGGTACCTGCTCGGCGTCTTTGCGGTATTGGCCACCATCCACGTGTTGCGTTCGCTGTTCACCTTCTATGTAAGCCAGGCCTTCAGCATCCAGTGGCGGGTCTGGCTGACCGAGCGCCTGACCCACGACTGGATGCACGGCGATGCCTACTACCGTGGCCAGTTCCTCGCCGAGCCGGTGGACAACCCCGACCAACGTATCGAACTGGACGTCAACGCCTTTGTCAGCAACTCGGTGACCCTCGCCCTGGGTGCAGTCAGCGCGCTGGTGTCGCTGGTGGCGTTCACCGGGATCCTCTGGGGGCTGTCGGCACCGCTGGCTGTCGCCGGTGTGGAGATACCCCGGGCGATGGTGTTTGCCGTGTACCTGTATGTCATCGTCGCCACCTGGATCGCCTTCCGCCTCGGGCGACCGCTGATCCGCCTGAACTTCCTCAACGAAAAGCTCACCGCCAACTTCCGTTACGCGCTGATGCGCCTGCGCGAGAACGCCGAGAACATTGCCTTCTACCAAGGCACGCAGGTCGAGCGGAGCACCTTGCTGGGTCGCTTTGGTGCCTTGATCGTGAATGCCTGGGCGCTGGTGTACCGAAACCTGAAATTCAGTGGTTTCAACCTGGGCGTGAGCCAGGTTGCGGTGGTGTTCCCGTTCATTCTCCAGGCGCCGCGCTTCTTCAGTGGGGCGATCAAGCTGGGCGATGTCATGCAGACTTCCCAGGCCTTTGGCCAGGTGCAGGATTCGTTGTCGTTCTTCCGCGAGTCGTATGATGCGTTTGCCCAGTACCGGGCCACCCTCGACCGTCTGACCGGGTTCCTCGATGCCAACGAGCAGGCGAGCGCTTTGCCGCGTGTCATCACCGAGGACCAGGCGCATGCCTTGGCGATCAGCCGCCTGCAGGTGCTGCGCCCGGACGGGCATGCGCTTATCGCCGACCTGGACCTTGACCTGCACGCCGGCCAGGCGCTGTTGATCAAGGGCCCGTCGGGCAGCGGCAAAACCACGCTGCTGCGCGCGCTGGCGGGCCTCTGGCCGTATGCCGAGGGTGAGGTCAGGCGGCCGCTGGGCCACCAGGCGCTGTTCCTGTCGCAGCGGCCGTACCTGCCGCTGGGCGATCTGCGCACCGTCATCGCCTACCCGGCGGCGAGCAAGCCTGAGGACGAAACGCGGATGCAGCAGGCCTTGCGCCAGGTCAACCTGGCCCACCTGGCCGAGCGGCTGGACGTCAGTTGTGACTGGTCACACATTCTCTCGGTCGGTGAACAGCAGCGCCTGGCGTTTGCCCGGGTGCTGTTCAACCGGCCTCAGGTGGTGTTTCTTGACGAGTCCACCTCGGCCATGGACGAAGGGCTGGAGCATGCTCTGTATTCGCTGTTGCGCACGGAAATGCCGGGTGCGCTGCTGGTCAGTGTCGGGCACCGCAGCACGCTGGCAGGGTTCCATACCCACCGGCTGGAGGTGGATGGGCATGGCGGCTGGTCGTTACTGGAACAGCAGCCAGCGCTGGTCTAGTTCGGCTTGCCGGTGGTCGGGCCTGATCTGAGCAATGCGACCCCGACCAAGGTGCCGCCGGCACACGCTGCGCCAAGCAGGAATGTCGCCTGAAAACCGGCCCCGTCCCACAGCAGCCCGGCCACCACGCTGGCCACCAGCAGCGCCACCCCGGTCAGCAGGTTGAACAGGCCGAAGGCCGTACCGCGCAGGTCGACGGGGGCGCTGTCGGCGATCATGGCGGCAAAGATGCCTTGGCTGAAGCCCAGGTGCAGGCCCCAGGCGGCCACCCCCATGGCCAGCCCGGCCCAGCCCGGCAGCAGGGCCAGCAGCAGGTCGGCGGTGACCAGCAACCCCAGCCCGGTCATCAGCACGCCACGGCGGCCTACGCGGTCCGACAGCGCCCCGGCGGGGTAGGCTGACAGCGAGTAGGCCAAGGCCATGAGCACCAGCACTGCCGGCGCCCACAGCGGCGCCAGGCCCATGTCCTGGGCGCGTAACAGCAGAAACGCCTCGCTGAAGCGGGCGAGGGTGAACAGCGTGGCCAGGCCGATCAACCGCCAGTAGGCCGGGCCCAGGCGAGCCAGTTCGTGTACTGCCAACGGTGAGCGTACCGGCCGGGCGGTGGCTGGCGTTTCAGGTTCGCGCACGAAGGCGATGAGGATGTACACCGCCACGAACGCCGGGATCACCGCCACCCAGAACACCGTCTGGAAATGGCTTGCGGTCAGCCACATCAACAGGATCGCCAGCAACGGCCCAAGGAAGGCGCCCACGGTGTCCAGCGCCTGGCGCAGGCCGAAGGCTGCACCACGCAGTTCAGCGGGCGTGACATCCGCCACCAGTGCGTCGCGCGGCGCCCCACGAATACCCTTGCCGACCCGGTCGACGAAGCGTGCCGCGGTCAGCCACTCCAGCCCGGAGGCCATGGGGAACACGGGTTTGCTCAGCGCCCCCAGGCCATAGCCCAGAACCGTAAGCAGCTTGCGCTTGCCCAGACGGTCGCTGAGGGCGCCGGAGAAAACCTTGGTGATCGAGGCAGTCGCCTCGGCGATGCCTTCGATAAAGCCCACCGCCACTACCGAGGTGCCGAGCACGGTGACCATGTACAGCGGTAGCAGGGCGTGAATCATTTCCGAGGAAATGTCCATGAACATCGACACGAAGCCCAACGCCCAGACGCTGCGAGGGATCTTCACCACGGGCCTGGTGGTGTTCGTGGGGCGGCATTCTTCGTGGCTGCGCATCAGGGGGGACTCGGCAGAGGGCTACCTTCGAAACTGTAGGAGATTGCCCAGCCCTTTGGGCTGCGCTGTCGCGTAGAGAACTGAATTCGCAAGCGGCCCGCTCCCACAGGGGCCCCGCTGATTCAAGGGGCTATGTGCCAGCAACGCAATCTTGTCGGCAAAGTTCCACGACAAACATGTAAACTTCGTAAATAAGATTCAAACTCATTTGTGAATCTCTATATTTACCATCCCTGTTGGCCATCAAACTGTGTTTGCGAGGCCGGTGGGCGAGGGCCCCCGGTTTCCGACAGGGATGTGCCGTTTCGCTCATGAATCGCAGGAGATGTACCCATGCAGTGCAAGACTTCACCCAACAGCCTGGCCCTGGCGTTCGTTGCGCTGGCGTCACCGGTCTTGGTGGCCAGCGCGGCTCAGGCAGAAGAAAAGCGCACGGGTGAGGTGCTGGAGATGCCGGTTGCCGACAACGCGCTGGTGATCGAGGACACCCTGGTCACCGCCGAGCGCGAGGCACGCCAGGCCCTGGGCACGTCGATCATCACCGCCGAAGACATCAAGCGCCACCCGCCGGCCAATGACCTGTCCGACATCATTCGCCGCGAACCCGGGGTCAACCTGACCGGCAACAGCGCCAGCGGCGCGCGGGGCAACAACCGGCAGATCGACCTGCGCGGCATGGGTCCGGAAAACACCCTGATCCTCATCGACGGCAAGCCATCCAGCGCACGCAATGCCGTGCGCTATGGCTGGAACGGCGACCGCGATACCCGCGGTGAAACCAACTGGGTACCGGCCGAAGCGGTCGAGCGCATCGAGATCCTGCGTGGCCCGGCGGCCGCACGCTACGGCTCCGGCGCCATGGGCGGGGTGGTCAACATCATCACCAAGCGCCCCACCGACGCACTCAAGGGTAGCGTCAGCCTGTACACCCAGTTGCCGGAAGACAGCGCCGAGGGCGCCAGCCGCCGGGCCAACTTCAACCTGGGTGGCGGCCTGACCGATAACCTCGGTTTCCGCCTGTACGGCGGCCTGGCCAAGACCGATGCCGACGACCTGGACATCAACGCCGGGCATGCCACCAGCGCGCTGGTGGCGGGCCGCGAAGGGGTGCGCAACAAGGACATCAATGGCCTGCTGAGCTGGAAGCTGAACGACGAGCACCGCCTCGAGGCCAGCGTCGGCTACAGCCGCCAGGGCAATATCTTTGCTGGCGACACCATGAACAGTAACGGCGGTGGCGACGTCGAGTTCGTGTCCAGCCTGTATGGCCATGAAACCAATGTGATGCAGCGCAGTACCTACGACCTGACCCATCTGGGCGATTTCACCTGGGGTACCAGCAAGACCGTGCTGGCCTACGAGTACGTGCGTAACTGGCGCCTCAACGAGGGCCTGGCAGGCCGCACCGAAGGTGCCCCCAACGCCGAAGGCGCCGCGATGTCGCGCTTGCGCAACACACGCCTGAGCAGTGAGGTGAACCTGCCATTCGCCATGGGCAGCACCGAGCATGTGCTGACCCTGGGTGGCGAATACCTGTACGAGGCGCTCAATGACCAGGGCTCGCTGCGCCCGCAAAGCTCGGACCCCACGGGTAATGACGGGCTGGTCGGTTTCGACCGCAGCAGCTCGAAGACGACCGCCCGCAGCTATGCGCTGTTCGTCGAGGACAACATCATAGTCGGTGACACCACCATTACCCCGGGCCTGCGCTTTGATCACCACGAAACCTTCGGCGACAACTTCAGCCCCAGCCTTAACCTGTCGCACAAGCTGACCGAAGCGCTGTCGGTCAAAGGCGGCATCGCGCGCGCCTACAAAACCCCGAACCTGTACCAGTCCAACCCCAACTACTTGCTGTACAGCCGTGGCAACGGTTGCAGTGTGCAGCAGGCCAACAACGGTGGCTGCTACCTGCAGGGCAACGCCGACCTCAAGCCCGAGATCAGCGTCAACAAGGAAATCGGCCTGCTCTACGACCGTGGTACCTGGCGCACCAGTGCCACGTACTTTCGCAACGACTACAAGAACAAGATCATCGGTGATACCGATGTGCTGTACACCATCGGCACTGGCAGCCGCGTGACCCAGTGGGACAACGCCGGCAAGGCGCGGGTGGAAGGCATCGAAGGCAACCTGTTCATCGAGCTGACACCGGCCCTGGACTGGAACACCAACCTGACCTGGATGCTCGACAACGACAACCGCGAGACCGGCGAGCCGCTGTCGGTGATCCCGGAATACACTGTCAACACCACCCTCGACTGGCGCGCTACCGACAAGCTGTCGTTCCAGGTGGCGGGTACTTACTTCGGCAAGCAGAAGTCGCCGACCTACAACGACCGTACCCAGCAAGCCTACGACAAGGCGGCGCAACAGGATGTGGAAGCCTACGGGCTGGTGGATGTGAGCGCCGGGTACAAGTTCAACGCCAACTACGACGTGCGGGTGGGGGTGAACAACGTGTTCGACAAGCAGATCTTGCGTGGCGGCAACGCCAGTACTTCGGGCGCAAATACCTATAACCAGCCGGGCCGGGCGGTGTTCGCTGCGCTGAACATCAACTTCTGACACCACGGGCCGCTGTGCGGCCCATTCGCCGGCAAGCTCCACCTCGAGCGCATCGGCCTCAAGCCATGCGCTATCCCTGTGGGAGCGGGCTTGCCTGCGAACAGCGGCGCAGCCGGTGCCATAATGTTGCGGCAAAAATTGCCACGGCATGCTAAACCATGCGCCCCAGCCCGCTGCGAGATAAACCCGGTGAAAGCCGCCCGCCTGACCCTGATCTGCCACGCCCTGACCCAGGCCCAGAAGACCGGGCGCCTGCACCGTGCGGACGACGGCATCCTGCCGTTGCTCCAACAGCCTTTCGCCGACCTTTCCGGTGTGCAGGTGCTGACTGCGCCAGAGCGACGAGCCTGTGAGACGGCGGCGTGGTTTTCGGGGCAGGCTCAGGTCGAGCCGGCCCTGGCCGATTGCGACCTGGGGCGTTGGCAAGGGCTGACGCTCAAGCAATTGCAGGCCGAGCAACCGCAGGCATTGACCGAATGGCTGCAGGACCCGGCCAGTGAGGTGCACGGCGGCGAGTCGTTCGCCGTGCTTTGCCAGCGCATGGCCGCCTGGTTGGCGGCCTTCGACAGGCCGGGTGAATGGCTGGCGGTTACCCACCCGATGGTCATGCGCGCCGTGCTGGTGCAGGTGCTTGGCTGCCCGATGAGTGCCAGCCAGCGGATCGACGTGTTGCCGCTGTCGCGTCTGCAGCTGAGCCTGACCGGGCAGTGGCGCCTGCGCCTGGGCTGAAGGTCAGAACGCCAGCTTGTAGCCGATCAGCAGCAGCATCGCCGCCAGGCACGGGCGCAGTACGCGGTCGGAAATCCGCCCGGTAAGGTGGCTGCCCAGGTAGATGCCTGGCAGTGAGCCCAGCAGCAGGTAGCCCAGCAGCGACCAGTCCATGTTGCCCATGCCCGCATGGCCCAGGCCCGCTACCAGGGTCAGTGGCACGGCATGGGCGATTTCGGTACCGACCAGGCGGCGGGTGACCAGGAAGGGGTACAGCAGGAACAACGCCACGGTACCCAGTGCGCCAGCGCCAATCGAGGTGAGGGTGACCATCACCCCCAGCACCACGCCGGTGAGCACGGTGAGGGTGTTCAGGCTGCGGTCGCTGAGGTGGTAGTGGTCACCGGCGTGGCGGCTGGCGAAGGCCTGAAGACGCGATTTGAACAGGATGGCCAGCGCGGTCAGGATAAGCACCACCGCCAGGCCTTGCTTGATGACGGCGTTGAGTGCCGAGGTGTCGGTGTGCAGGGTGCTGAGGAACCACAGGGTCAGTGCCGCCGCGGGCACGCTGCCCAGGCTGAGCAGGCCGGTGATCTTCCAGTCGACGTTCTTGTTGCGCGCATGCACCCAGACGCCACTGGCCTTGGTGATGGCGGCATAGAGCAGGTCGGTGCCGACGGCCGTTGCCGGGCTGATGCCGAACCACAACAGGATCGGGGTCATCAACGAGCCGCCACCGACGCCGGTCATGCCGACGATGAAACCTACGATCAGGCCTGCAATGGTGAAACCGAAAGAACCTACATCCATACGCTACTCGACTGCCCAACTTTGCCCGTTATCGGATGCAGCCAGCATATAGATTTTTTTATAGCCAAATAGACTTGTTCGTTATTAGGTTATAACCGAGTCAGGGGCTGAATAGGTTCCCTGTGGGAGCGGGTTTACCCGCGAAGCAGGCGCCGCGGTGGATGGCACGGGCTTCGCCCGTGTTCGCGGGTAAACCCGCTCCCGCAGGGGATCGCGCCAGTTTTCGGATTTTTAGCAAGGCAGTTGCTTCATGAGGGCCTGTCAGCGATCAGTCATCACCACCATCACATGTGCATCTGCGCCATCGTCACTTTCCGACAGGTAGATATGCCCCACCTGGCTGTCGAAATATGCCGTCTCCTGCGGCCCGATGCTCACCGCTTCGCCGGTTTCGAACTCGATACGAACGCGCCCGCTCAGCACCAACGCGAACTCTTGCCCAGGGTGGCGGATAAAATCGTCGAACTGGCCGCGTTCACGGGCAATGATGCGGGCATAGGCGGGTGTCATGCGCCGTTCGGGGAAGTCGCCGGCGATCGGGTGATATTCATAGGTGCCGGTCGAGTAGCCCGCCGCGCCCGGCAGCGACTCGACCACCACGGTCACCGGTACCGGCGCCGTGACCGTGCCGCTGGCGCGCAACAGCTGGGTAATGTCGACATTCAGCGCCCGGGCGGCGGCGGCGAGTTTTTCGTAGCTGACCGAGACCTGCGCCAGCTCCATTTTCGACAAGGTAGACAGCGGGACGCCACTGGCTTCGGACAATTGCTTGAGGGTCATCTGGCGCGCCTTGCGCACCTGGCGCAGGCGCTGGCCGACTACGGCACGGTCCAGCAGGGGTAGGGCAGCGGGCATTCGGGGATCTCGGCATGCAGCGTTGGTCGGGCATCTTACCTTGGACCCTTGCGTATTCGTAAATTCTCATATATTAGAATTCTCACAAATGATAATTTGCCGGGCAGGAATGAGCATGACCCCGATCTACGACACCCTGATCATCGGCGCCGGCATTGCCGGTGCATCGCTGGGCTATCGCCTGGCCGGCCAGCAGAAGGTGCTGCTGCTCGAGCGCGAGGCACAGCCTGGCTACCATTCCACCGGGCGTTCGGCAGCCATGTTCATGGAGGCCTACGGCACCCCGCAGATCCAGGCGCTGACCCGCGCCAGCCGGGCCTTCTACGAAGCTCCACCGCAGGGCTTCTGCGAGCACCCGCTGCTGGAACCGCGCGGCTGCCTGTACGTCGCCAGCCTGGAACAGCGCGCGCTGCTTGAGCAGACCTATGCGCAGAACCTGGCCAATGGCACCGAGGTCAGCCTGCTTGACCGCGACGCCGCCCTGGCCCTGGTGCCGAGCCTGCGTGGCGAGACCCTGGCCGGCGCGGTGCTCGAAGCGGGCGCCATGGACCTGGACGTACATGCCCTGCACCAGGGCTTCCTGCGCGGCTATCGCGCCGCTGGCGGTGAACTGCGCTGCAACGCCGAGCTGATCCAGGCCTGGTACCTGGATAACCTGTGGCAGGTGGAGCTGGGCGATGGCAGTCGCGTGCAGGCGCGCCAGCTGGTCAATGCCGCAGGCGCCTGGGCCGACCGCGTGGCCGAGCAGTGCGGTGTGGCGCGTATCGGCCTGCAACCCTGCCGACGCAGTGCCTTTACCTTCCCCGGCCCGGCAGATCAGGACTTCGCCCGCTGGCCGGCGGTGATCGGCGTTGACGAAAGCTTCTACTTCAAGCCAGACGCCGGCCAGTTGCTGGGTTCGCCGGCCAATGCCGACCCGGTCGAACCCCAGGACGCCGCGCCCGAGGAGTTCGACGTGGCATTGGGCATCTACAACATCGAAACCATGACCACCCTGGCGATCCGCCGGCCGAGCCACACCTGGGCCGGGCTGCGCTCGTTCGTCGCCGACGGCGACCTGGTGATCGGTTTCGATGCGCATGCACCCGCATTCTTCTGGCTAGCGGCACAAGGTGGCTATGGCATCCAGTCGGCTGCGGGCGCCTCGCGCCTGGCCGCCGACCTGCTGCTGCGGCAACCCCTGTGTCCCGGTCTTGTCAGCCAGGGGGTGGTGCCCGAGCGCCTGTCCCCGGCCCGTTTCCAACAACCCTGAAAGGAGCATTCCATGAGCAATGATATCCAGCGTTTCCCCAGCAGCCTTCCGTTCCCGTTTTCCCGTGCGGTGAAAGCCAGCGGTTTCCTGTTCCTCTCCGGCCAGGTGCCGATGAGTGCCGGCGGCGAAGTGGTGCGCGGGGACATCCAGACCCAGACCCGCGCCGCCTGCGAGCGCATCGCCGAAAGCCTGGCGGCCTGTGGCGCGCGTTTCGACCAGGTGGTCAAGGCCACGGTATGGCTGTCGGACATGAGCCACTTCGCCGGCTTCAACGAGGTGTACAAGGAATTCTTCGGCGCAGCGCTGCCGGTGCGCTCGACCGTAGCCTCGGCATTGGCGCTGGGGGTGGATGTGGAGATCGAAGTGCAGGCGTTTGTCGGCGATTCGTGACCGAACAAATAGCCCCAAAAAGCGATGCGATGGCAGTAAGACAACAACAATAAATCCAGAGGTGCACATGCAAGAGCAGCTGAAGATCGCCGGCGCATTTGTCGGCGTGATCGTGGGGGCAGGGTTCGCTTCGGGGCGGGAACTGTTGTTGTTCTTTGTCGATTTCGGTGTGTGGGGGCTGGCCGGTACGCTGGTCAGCGCGGCCTTGTTCACCTTCCTCGGCATGGCCCTGGCGGGACTGGGCAATCGCCAGCAGGCCACCTCGCACAAGGATGTGATCCAGGCCATCTGCGGCCGTCACCTGGGCCTGTTCGTCGACTGGCTGATCACCTTTTTCATGTTCGCCGTCACCGTGGTCATGCTGGCCGGCGGTGGCGCCTTGCTGGAGCAGCAGTTCGGCATCCCGGCACTGACCGGCAGCGTGCTGGTGACGCTTGTGGTGGTGGGCATCGTGTGCCTGGACGTGCGCAAGGTGATCCTCGCCATTGGCGCCATCACGCCGTTGCTGATCCTGGTGGCGTCGGCGATTGCGCTGTACGCAGTATTCACCCGTGAGCAGAGTTTCGCCCAGCTTGACCTGCTGGCCAGCCAGCAACAGGCCGGCACCCGTCACTGGCTGCTGGGGGCGTTCTTGTACGTGTCCTACAACATCGTTGCCGGCGCGCCGATCCTGGCCATTCTGGGCGGCTCGGCCAAGGGCGAGAAAACCGCGGTTTGGGGTGGACTGCTCGGTGGTGCAGCACTGGGCGGCCTGATGCTGGTGATGAGTGCCGGGCTGTTGTCGCGCCTGGACAGCGTGGCTGACCTGCCGATGCCAATGCTGTCGATTGCCAACGAAGTGTCACCGCTGCTGGGGCTGGTGATGTGCCTGATCATCTTCGGCATGATCGTCAACACCGCGGTGGGTACGTTGTTTTCGTTCCTTTCGCGGCTGTTGCCGGTGGGCACGGCGACGTTCCGCTGGGGGTCGGTGGTGACTGGGGTGGTGGCGTTGGGCTGCAGCCTGGTGGGGTTCATCAGCCTGGTGGGCGAGGTGTACCCGTTGTTCGGCTACCTGGGCTTTGTGCTGATGGCTGCGGTGCTGCTGGCCTGGGTGCGGCGGAGCAAAGTGGTCAAAGCGGCGGTGGCGTAGGGGGCTGCTGCGCAGCCCAATCGCGACACAAGGCCGCTCCCACAAGGACCGCATGGCACCTGTGGGGGCGGCCTTGCGTCGCGATTGGGGCGCAGAGCGCCCCCTTGGTCCATCAGATCCTGAAACTGCCTACCAATTGCTTCAGGCGCCCGGCCTGCTGGGCCAGTTGGTCGCAATGGCGCAGGGTCTCGTTGAGGTTCTCCACCCCTTGCTGGTTCAGGGCGTTGATCTGGGTGATGTCCAGGTTGAGGCTCTCGACCACGGCGGTCTGCTCTTCGGTAGCCGTAGCCACCGACTGGTTCATGCCATCGATCTCGCCAATGCGCTGGGTCACGCTGGCCAGGCGTTCGCCAGCCTGGTTGGCTACCTGCACGGTCTGCTCGCTGGAAACCTGGCTGGTGTTCATGGTGTGCACCGCTTCGCGCGAGCCTACCTGCAGGCTGGTGATCATGCGGTGGATTTCTTCCGCCGATTCCTGGGTGCGGTGCGCCAGGTTGCGGACCTCGTCGGCCACCACGGCAAAGCCGCGGCCGGCTTCACCGGCACGGGCCGCTTCAATGGCGGCGTTCAGCGCCAGCAGGTTGGTCTGCTGCGAGATGCCCTTGATCACGTCGAGGATCTTGCCGATTTCGTCCGTGCTGGCGTTGAGCGTTTCGATTTGTGCGCAGGACTCGCTGATGCGCTGCGACAGGGCGGTCATGGCGCTGATCGCTTCTTCGACCACTTCACGGCCACCGTGGGCCTGTTCGCTGGCACCGCTGGCATGCTGCGAGGCATCGGCGGCGTTGCGGGCGATTTCCTGGGTGGCGGCACCCAGCTCGTTGATCGCTGCGGCCACGCTGTTGGTGCGCATGCTTTGTTCTTCGGAACCGATGATCGATGCATTGGAGGCATTGACCACCTTCTCCGACAGGTCGTGCACCAGGCGGGTGGCCGAGGACACTTCGCTGATCGAGGCATGAATGCGCTCGACAAAGCGGTTGAACGATGTGGCCAGTTCGCCGAATTCGTCCTTGTTCTGTACGGTCAGGCGGCGGGTAAGGTCACCTTCGCCCTCGGCGATGTCGCGCATGGCGCGGCCCATGGTGGTCAGCGGGTTCATCAGCACCGGGATCAGCAGGCCAAGCAGGCCGGCGATGGCGGCCACGGCAATCAGCATGGCGATGATCGCCGAGGTGCGGAACTGGCTGAGCGCGGCGTAGGCCTTGTCCTTGTCGATCGACAGGCCGATGTACCACTGTGCCGAAGGCAGGCCGGCCACCGGGGCGAAGGAGATGATGCGGTCCTGGCCATTGAGGGTGACATCCTGCATGCCGGCGGCGACCCGCAGGTTGCTGCCGGGGTAGATGTCCTTGAGGTTCTTCATCACCTGGTCTTTGTCGGGGCTGACGATTACCTGGCCATTGCTGTCGGCCAGGAAGGCGTGGCCGATGCCGCCGAAATCGACCGAGTTGATGATCTCGACCAGGGTGTCGAGGGTGACGTCACCGCCGACCACACCCATCAGTTCGCCATTGCCCTTGCTTTTCACAGGCGTGGCGATGGTTACCATCAGGCCGCCGACAGCGCCTTGGTACGGGGCAGTCAGCACGGACTGCCCGGCGCTGGCAGCGGCGCCGTACCACGGGCGCTGACGTGGGTCGTAACCGGCGGGCATCTGCGCATTGGGGCGCTGAGTGAACGCACCGTTGGCCTGGCCCAGGTAGGTGAACAGGAAATTGCGCGTATAGGACGGCTGCTCGATCAGCCCGTCCAGGGTGTCGCCAGCGCCTTGCTGGGCGATGTCCTGGGCCAGGTTTTCCAGGACCAGGATGCGCCCGCTCATCCAGTTCTGCACACTGCTGGCGGTCAGTGCGCCCGACTGCTGCACCGAAGCTTCGATGTTCTGGCGGATGGTATTGCGTTGCAGGTAGTCGTTGTAGAGCGTGAACAGGGCAAATGCCAGGACCACGACGCCGCAGGCGCTGAGCAGGATCTTGTGGCGAAATTTCAGGTTCATGTTTCGAGACCTTGGGCCAGTGAGGGGAGGGCGCAGCGCGCTCATGACGCATTGCGGAACCTATCGACCGGGATATCGGCTCAAGGGGTAAAAGATTGATGCTCCTACAGAAAATTCTTACGGTCGTTTCGACAGACGGTATTCACGGGCTACACAACTGCTCTATCAACAGACGTGCAGCCTGCTGCAACGGTTGTTGCTTGCGCCACAAGATGTGTACCGGCAACTGCAGTTCGTTGCGGGTGTTGCGAAAATCCAGGCGCACCAGGCGCCCGCTGGCCAGCAGTGGCGCGACCCGCGACAGCGGCAAGTCACCCCAGCCCAGGCCGGCTTCCACCATCTGCAGGGCGAGGTCGAAGCTGTCGGTGGACCAGTGCGTGGCGCCTATCAGCGGGCGTGGATCGGCCAGCGGCAAGTCCCGGCTGCGTACCAGTATCTGGCGCACCCGGGTCAGGTCCTCGAGGTAGTGGATACGCCCTTCGCGCAAGGCCGGGTGGGCGGGGGACAGGGTGGCTATCAGCGACTCCATGCCGATGTGCTGGAAGCCACGACGGGCATCGACCTGCAGCCCGGCAAAGGCGATGCAGAGGTCGGCGCGGCCGCTGTCCAGCAGGTGCAGGGCTTCTTCCTGCGGGGCACTGAGCAGGGCGATGTCCAGTAGCGGGTGGCGCTCACCCAGGCGAGCGATGGCCGCCAGCAGCGGGTGGTGGTCGATGTCCGGCACCACGGCCAGGGTCAGGCTGCTTTCCAGCCCCTGGGACAGCTCCAGGGCATGCACCTGCAGCAGCCCCAGTTGCTCGGCGATCAGCCGGGCATGGGGTTCCAGCGCAATGGCCTGTGCGGTAGGGCGGACTTCGCGCGGGCCGCGTTCGAACAAGGTGTAGCCCAGTTCGGCCTCAAGGTTGCCGATGGCCATGCTCACGGCCGAAGGTACCCGCTGCAGGGCGCGCGCGGCGGCGGAAAACGATCCGCGGTCGAGCACGGCGAGAAACAGCTGGATGTTGTCGCTGGAAAAGTTCATGGCAGCCTCCTGTCAGAAAATCTGACAGTTGCTGACTTTTGCTGTCAAGCATGATGAAGCATGATCGCGCCCCATCGCTTTTGTCATTGGAGGTACTCCCGGGTGCAGGGACTCAAACGCAAACTGGTCTACGTGACTTTTTATGAACTGATCGGGTTGTGCATGTCGACCCTCGGACTGGCCTACCTCTCGGACAGCCAAGCGTCCCATACCGGGCCTTTGGCGGTGATGATCACCACCATCGCCATGCTCTGGAACCTGATCTACAACACCCTGTTCGAGTGGTGGGAGAGCCGTCAGGCAAAGCGCGGGCGCAGCGTGGCGCGGCGGGTGGCGCATGCCATCGGCTTCCAGCTGACCCTGGTGGTGTACCTGATTCCGCTGATTGCCTGGTGGCTGGACATGACTTTGCTGGAGGCGTTGCTGGTGGACATGGCGTTCATCGTGCTGGTGCCGTGCTACACCTTTGCCTACAACTGGGCGTTCGACCGGGTGTTCGGGTTGCCCAGTTCGGCAATGGCGACAGCCTGATTCAGCCTGTGCCGCCCTGTTCGCGGGCACGCCCGCTCCCACAGGATTTCCACAATTCTCAAGACCTGTGATACCCCTGTGGGAGCGGGCGAGCCCGCGGTACAAACCGGAGA
>NZ_JAMBDI010000071.1:0-15604 GCF_036858055.1 Pseudomonas sp. SF2
AGCAAGACAGTTGCTCCCACAGGATCGGGTTGTACGCGATCCCTGTGGGAGCGGCTTTAGCCGCGAAAGGGCCGGAACAGGCAAAAGAAAGCCCCGCTTCGATCGCGGGGCTTGTCAGTTCAGCTAACCAACCTTACTGCTGCACCTGGCTCACCGAGCGCGGCGCCACCGGCTGGTTGTCGTTGGAGATGGTCACCTCCACCCGACGGTTCTGCGCCCGCCCCGAATTGCTCGAGTTGTCCGCTACCGGGTACTCCTTGCCATAGCCCTGGGCGACGATGCGCGCCGGGTCGACGCCGGCACGTACCAGTGCCATGCGCACACTGTTGGCGCGGCGCTCTGACAGGCCCTGGTTATAGTTGGCCGAGCCGACGCTGTCGGTGTAACCCTCGACAATCACCTTGCGTTCCGGGTTTTCCTGGAGGAACTGCGCCAGCTTGGTGATGTTCGGGTAGGCGTTGCTCTTGAGTTCGGCCTTGTTGAAGTCGAACAGCACGTCACCGAAGGTGACCAGCGTGCCGCGGTCGGTCTGCTTGGCGTTGAGGCTGTCCTGCAGCTTGGCGATCTGCGCGTCGCGGGCGTCCAGCTTGGCCTGGGCACGCTGGGCAGAGGCGTTCTTCAGTTCGCCTTCGGCGGTGCGCAGGGCGATGGTCTGCTTGGCCACCTCGACACGCTGGTTGGTCAGGTAGGCCAACTGGTCGACCTTCTTCTCGTCTTCGCCGTCCATGTAGGCCTTGTCGGCTTTGTTCAGCCAGTCCTGGGCATCCTTGGTCTCCAGCGCCGCAACCTTGCTCGATTGCGGGTCACTCTGCAGCGAGGAGAAGTTGGTGCGGGCCGATTCGAGGTTGGCGTTTGGGTCGTGCGAGCAGGCGGCAAGGCCGACACTCAGGGCCAGCAGGGCGGGAATCATGACGTAGTTGCGCATAGTGTTCATCCTTTGATCGTTTGCGAAGGCCGAGGTTGGCAGGGCAGGGCTCATTGAGCGCTGCGCAGGCCTTCCTCACGTACGTCCTGAACGCCCTCGCGGGCATCCTGCACGGCCTTCTGGGCCTTGGCCGCCTGGGCCTTGCGTTCGGCGAGGCGGGCGTCCCATTCGGCCTGTTCGGCCAGGCGCCTGGCGTCGTCGTATTTCTTGTCATGCATGGCGATCTCGGCCTGCTTGAACTTGTCCTGGGCCGCTTTCATTTCCACGGCGGCGAACTCGGTGCCGCCAGCGCTGACGGCGGAGTTCACGGCGGACTGGGTGACGGCATATTGCTCGGTGGGCGGGTTGCCCGCACAGCCGGCCAGGGCCAGGCTACTGCCCAAGGCCAGTGCTGCCAGCTTGAACCCGCGCACATGAGTGGATGAGGGTTTGCAAGTGAGGGTCTTCTTGGTGGTCAGTTCCATTGGATCACTCCTGTTCACGACGATGTCCGTAGCAGTCCATCGCTCATTCCCTGACACGTCCGCGCGCTTCAGCTCAACGGTGCACAACGGCAGGTGTGCAGGGTTTTAGCGTGATGGCTATTGGCTGTGACTGAGGCTTTTTCCGGATAGTTCAGAAAAAATCACCCTTAACGGACAACTATTTCTGACTAATCGGTCAGTGTGATTCGTCCGGAACTTTTGCGGTGTATAGCGGTATTCCGGGCCCCTACCAGGCCCGGAAGAATGGGGCGGCGGGTTACTTCTCGCTGTCGGCTGCGGGGTTGCTCAGGGCGTGCAGATGCTGCCGCGACAGTGAAAGAAAGCGCGGAGTAGGGCCGATGTCCTCGTACAGCGGGTCGCCTTCTTCGTCGGTGGCGATGACCTGGCGGCCCTGCACATAGGGGAAGCTGGCTTCCAGTTCCTCAAGAGCGGCTGCGACCAGTTCACCGAGCAGTTCTTCGGCGGTGCGCTTGGGGTACATGTCGATCAGCGCGGCCAGGCGCGCCTCTGACTCCAGGTCCAGGTGCAGGACATGGCCCGTGGGGCTAAGGGTACCGGCGGCATTCTGTTCCCAATGCCGGGCGAGTTCACGAATTTTCATGATGACCTCTGTTGACGCCTGAAAAGGCTGCATTGCATGGGAGTCTCGTGCTTTCACTTTAGTTTGCTTTGGCCGATCACGGCTTGCCATCGCCGCCCGGCTGTGGGCACTCTTGGGGCGAATACCGCGCACCCCTGTGGGAGCGGGTTCACCCGCGAACACCGGCGCAGCCGGTGCCAGGCACCGCGCTGGATTCTTCGCGGGTTAACCCGCTCCCACAGGGGATCGCGTAAAGGCTTAAAGGAATGCAATGCGCCAGAGCCGCGCCGGAGAGAGGGCCAATGACCGATATCGATGTGCGTTTGCGTGAAGATGTCCATGTGTTGGGTGAGTTGCTCGGCGAAACCATTCGCCAGCAGCATGGCGAGGCGTTCCTGCAGAAGATCGAAGACATCCGCCACAGTGCCAAGGCTGACCGTCGCGGCGCCGGCGAGCAACTGAGCTCGACCCTGGCGGACCTGGCCGAAGAAGACTTGCTACCTGTGGCCAGGGCCTTCAACCAGTTCCTCAACCTGGCCAACATGGCCGAGCAGTACCAGTTGATCCGCCGCCGCGACGCCGACCAGCCCGAGCCGTTCGAGGCCCGGGTGTTGCCCGAACTGCTGGCGCGCCTGAAGCAGGCCGGGCACGGCAATGATGCCCTGGCCCGGCAGCTGGCCAAGCTCGACATCCAGCTGGTGCTCACCGCGCACCCCACCGAGGTGGCCCGCCGTACCCTGATCCAGAAGTACGACGCCATCGCCGGCCAGCTGGCTGCCCAGGACCACCGCGACCTGACCCCGGGCGAACGCCAGCAGGTGCGCGAGCGCCTGCGCCGGCTGATCGCCGAGGCCTGGCACACCGAGGAAATCCGCCGCACCCGGCCTACGCCGGTGGATGAAGCCAAGTGGGGCTTCGCGGTGATCGAGCATTCGCTGTGGCATGCCATTCCCAGCCACTTGCGCAAGGTCGACAAGGCCCTGCTGGAGGCTACCGGCCTGCGCCTGCCGCTGGAAGCGGCGCCGATCCGCTTCGCCTCGTGGATGGGCGGTGACCGTGATGGCAACCCCAACGTGACCGCTGCGGTCACCCGCGAAGTCCTGCTGCTGGCGCGCTGGATGGCCGCCGACCTGTTCCTGCGCGACATCGATGCACTGGCTTCCGAGTTGTCCATGCAGCAGGCCAACGACGCCCTGCGCGAGCGTGTCGGCGACAGCGCCGAACCCTACCGCGCCGTGCTCAAGCAACTGCGTGACCGCCTGCGGGCGACGCGCGCCTGGGCGCATTCGGCGTTGACCAGCAACCAGCCGGCCAGCGCCGAGGTGCTGGTGGACAACCGTGACCTGATCGCGCCGCTGGAGCTGTGCTACCAGTCCCTGCACGCCTGCGGCATGGGTGTGATCGCCGAAGGCCCGTTGCTGGACTGCCTGCGCCGCGCGGTGACCTTCGGCCTGTTCCTGGGGCGCCTGGACGTGCGCCAGGACGCCGCCCGCCACCGTGATGCGCTGAGCGAGATTACCGACTACCTGGGCCTGGGGCGCTATGCCGACTGGGATGAAGAGCAGCGCATCGAGTTCCTCCAGGCCGAGCTGAAAAACCGCCGGCCACTGCTGCCCGCGCACTTCAGGCCGCAGGCCGATACCGCCGAGGTGCTGGCCACCTGCCGGGAAATTGCCGCCGCGCCGGCTGCCTCGCTGGGCTCTTACGTCATCTCCATGGCCGGTGCTGCCTCGGATGTGCTGGCGGTGCAGTTGCTGCTCAAGGAGGCTGGCCTGACGCGGCCCATGCGCGTGGTGCCACTATTCGAGACCCTGGCCGACCTCGACAACGCCGGCCCGGTGATGCAGCGCCTGCTCGGCCTGCCAGGCTACCGCGCCAACCTGCGTGGCCCGCAGGAAGTGATGATCGGCTACTCCGACTCGGCCAAGGATGCCGGTACCACGGCAGCGGCCTGGGCGCAGTACCGGGCCCAGGAAAACCTGGTGCGCATCTGCGCCGAGCACCAGGTCGAGCTGTTGCTGTTCCACGGCCGTGGCGGCACGGTAGGCCGCGGTGGAGGCCCGGCCCATGCCGCGATCCTGTCGCAGCCACCAGGTTCGGTGGCAGGGCGATTCCGTACCACCGAGCAGGGCGAAATGATCCGCTTCAAGTTCGGCTTGCCGGGCATCGCCGAGCAGAACCTCAACCTGTACCTGGCCGCCGTGCTCGAAGCCACCTTGTTGCCACCGCCACCACCGCAGCCGGCCTGGCGCGAGTTGATGGACCAACTGGCCGCCGATGGCGTCAAGGCCTATCGCGGTGTGGTGCGGGAGAACCCCGATTTTGTCGAGTACTTCCGCCAGTCGACCCCGGAGCAGGAACTGGGGCGCCTGCCGCTGGGCAGCCGCCCGGCCAAGCGCCGCGCCGGTGGCATCGAAAGCCTGCGGGCCATTCCGTGGATCTTCGGCTGGACCCAGACCCGGCTGATGCTGCCAGCCTGGCTTGGCTGGGAAACGGCATTGAACAATGCCCTGGCCCGTGGCCAGGGTGAACTGCTGGCGCAGATGCGCGAGCAATGGCCGTTCTTCCGCACCCGCATCGACATGCTGGAGATGGTGCTGGCCAAGGCCGATGCGCAGATCGCCGAGGCCTACGACGAACGTCTAGTGCAACCGCACTTGTTGCCTTTGGGGGCGCACCTGCGCGACCTATTGTCGCAGTCGTGCCAGGTGGTACTGGGCCTTACCGGGCAGCCGGTGCTACTGGCGCACAGCCCCGAGACACTGGAATTCATCAGCCTGCGCAACACCTACCTGGACCCGTTGCACCGTCTGCAGGCCGAGCTGCTGGCCCGCTCGCGCAGCCGCGAAGCCGCTCTGGACAGCCCGTTGGAGCAGGCCTTGCTGGTCACTGTAGCGGGTATTGCAGCCGGCCTGCGCAACACCGGCTGAGGGTAGGCCCGAGGCGTCCCGGGCGGGTGCTGTGCTGGGCATGCAAGTGAACGATGAGGGTGGTTGCGCCGGGCGCAACCACCTGCCAGGTCGGCCGCAGGTGGCGCATTCCTGCAACTTTGGGACGCTTGTCTGGCTGCCGGGCGCTGTGTATCTTGAGCAGCCTTCTGACCGATTTGTGGTCATACCCGATTTTCCGGACTTGGCCCTGGTCGCCGAATCCATTGAATTTCATAAAAAAATTTGAGGAGCACAAGATGCGCGTAATTCTGCTGGGAGCTCCCGGGGCCGGTAAAGGTACTCAGGCAAAGTTCATCACCGAAAAGTTCGGTATCCCCCAGATTTCCACCGGTGACATGCTGCGTGCCGCCGTCAAGGCCGGCACCCCGCTGGGCCTGGAACTGAAGAAAGTCATGGATGCCGGCCAGCTGGTCTCCGACGAGTTGATCATCAGCCTGGTCAAGGAGCGCATCGCCCAGCCTGATTGCGCCAAGGGCTGCCTGTTCGACGGCTTCCCACGCACCATCCCGCAAGCCGAAGCCATGGTCGCTGCCGGTGTCGACATCGACGCCGTGGTCGAAATTGCCGTGGACGACGAGGAAATCGTCGGGCGCATGGCGGGTCGCCGCGTGCACCTGGCCTCGGGCCGCACCTACCACATTCAGTACAACCCGCCGAAAGTGGAAGGCAAGGACGACGAGACGGGTGAAGACCTGATCCAGCGCGATGACGACAAGGAAGAAACCGTTCGCCATCGCCTGTCGGTCTACCACAGCCAGACCAAGCCGCTGGTGGACTTCTACCAGAAGCTGTCGGCCGCCAATGCCGGCAAGCCGAAGTACAGCCACATCGAAGGCGTCGGTTCGGTCGAAGCCATCACCGCCAAGGTCCTGGCAGCCCTGAGCTGATCCAGCGCCTGACGCACCTCGACAACGGCCCGCTTGCGGGCCGTTGTCGTTTGTGGGACTCGGCATTGCGGCCCTGATGCGGCCTCTGTGGGAGCGGGCGTGCCCGCGAAGAATTCAACGCGGTGGCTGGCACCGGCTGNNGGCGCGCCCGCTCCCACAGAGACCGCGCCAGTTCATCATGTAGCGCCTGATGGCCGTACAGCTGCCCCTTGGGGACACAACGCCGCCGCTGTTCTATACTGCCGCTCTTTTTCATTCGCACCTGGATACCCGTTCGATGACCACCCTGCTGGCCCTGGATACCGCTACCGAAGCCTGTTCCGTCGCACTGCTGCATGACGGCAAGGTAACCAGCCATTACGAGGTGATCCCGCGCATGCATGCCCAGAAGCTGCTGCCGATGATCAAGCAGTTGCTGGCCGACTCCGGCGTAGCGCTGAACGCGCTGGATGCCATCGCCTTTGGCCGTGGCCCGGGCGCGTTCACTGGCGTGCGCATTGCTATCGGCGTGGTCCAGGGCCTGGCCTTTGCCCTGGAGCGCCCGGTGTTGCCGGTGTCCAACCTGGCCGCACTGGCCCAGGGCGCCCTGCGCGAGCACGGCGTGCAGCAGGTGGCGGCCGCTATTGATGCGCGCATGGATGAAGTGTATTGGGGCTGCTACCAGGCCGCCGAAGGCGAAATGCGCCTGGTCGGCCAAGAGGCGGTGCTGCCGCCCGAGCAGGTGGCGCTGCCGGCGGGCAGCAGTGGCGAGTGGTTCGGTGCGGGTACCGGTTGGGGCTATGCCGAGCGCCTGGCGGTGCAGGTGGCGGCCAGCAATGCCAGCGCCTTGCCCAATGCCCTGGACATCCTCAGCCTGGCCAGGTTTGCCTGGGCACGTGGCGAGGCGATCGTTGCCGAGCAGGCGCAACCGGTCTACCTGCGCGATAATGTAGCGACACCCAAGAAGCGTTGAGTGTTGTTTATCGGTTATCACCGATGACACTAAAACCTTTTGCGTGATCTGTGGTCCAGTTATCACTCGAGCATTAGCGATGGAACCCTGATGCTGCTAAATTGCCATCATCGGTCCTGAGTGCTCATGCCATGCGTATCGACGGTTTCTCACCGCAGTCCTACCCGATCAAGCGCTCGCCGCGCAAGGCGGCGGTGCGTGACGAGGCCATCGAAGATGCCGAGGTGATCGAGCAGGCCGAACCAGCCCCTCAGGAAGCCACCGGCCGCCGTCGCAGTGGCGGCCTGCCAGCCCGCCAGCAGGACATGATCTTCCCCCGCGCCCGTGACCGTCGCACAGCTACCGCATTGGCCAGCTACCTGAGCACCGCCGGTTTTACCGACTGGGACATGGAAGTAATGGGGCTCGACCTGTACATTTAGTGGATGAGTTCATCGCCACTGCCTTATTTTCTCGGTTGCCCGTCCTGGAGCGAAAACGCCTGGCGCGACTACCTGTATCCCGCCGACGCCAACAGCAGTGAGATGCTTGGCTACTACAGCCAGGTATTCAACGCCGTCGAGGGCAATACCACCTTCTACGCCCGTCCCGCACCCGGCACCATTGCGCGCTGGGCGCAGATCATGCCCGAACACTTCCGCTTCACTGCCAAGTTCCCCAGGGACATCAGCCATGAAGGCGACCTGCGCGATCAGCTCGAACCGGCCTTTGACTTCACCCGCCTGATGGCCCCGCTGGGCCAGCGTGTAGCACCTTACTGGCTGCAGTTGTCGGCCCAGTTCGGCCCCGCACGGCTGGGCGAGCTTTGCCACTTCCTTGACGAGATCGGAGTGCCGGTGGCTGTGGAGGTGCGCAACCAGGCCTTCTTCGCCAAGGGTGAAGAAGAGCGCTTGCTCAACCGCCTGCTGCATGAGCGCGGTGTGGAGCGTATCTGCCTCGACCCGCGCGCCTTGTTCAGCTGCACCTCTCGTGACCCCGCCGTGCTGCATGCGCAGGCGAAGAAGCCCAAGGTACCGCCACGCCCGGCAGCCTTCAGCCAGCAGCCGCAGGTACGCTTCATCGGCCATCCGCAGCTGGAGGCCAACGAGGCCTTCCTTACCCCCTGGGTAGACAAGGTTGCCACCTGGATCGAGGAAGGCCGCCGCCCCTACATATTCCTGCACACCTCGGACAACCGCCTGGCCGCGGCGCTGGCCCAGCGCTTTCACCAACGCCTGATGCAGCGCCTGCCGGGCCTTGCCGCGCTGCCGGAATTGCCGCGCACCCCCGAGGTCGAACAACTAGGGCTACTCTGACCATTCCCTGACTGCCGGAGGTTGAACCATGGATGTGCAAACCCTGCGAGCCGAGGCCTTCAAGGCCCTGCACGAGCGCGACAGCGCCTTCGTCATCCCCAACCCATGGGATGCCGGTTCGGCCAAGCTACTGGCCAGCCTGGGCTTCGAGGCGCTGGCCACTACCAGTGCAGGCCTGGCTTTCAGCCTGGGGCGGCCGGACGCCGAAGGGGCCTTGAGCCTGGACGATACCTTGGACAACGCCGGTGAGATTGTCGATGCCACCCCCTTGCCGGTGGCTGCTGACCTGGAGAACGGCTTTGGCGACCAGCCCGAAGATTGCGCCCAGACCATTCTGCGGGCAGCAGAAGTCGGCTTGGTGGGTGGCTCTATCGAGGATGCCAGTGGCCGCAGCGATGCACCGATCCATGACTTCGAGCTGGCAGTAGAGCGTGTGCGCGCAGCCGTGCAGGCGGCGCGCAGCCTGCCGTTCCCGTTCACCCTGTGCGCCCGGGCAGAAAACCTGCTGCACGGGCGCATGGATCTGGACGACACGATCTTGCGTTTGCAGGCCTATGCCGAGGCCGGTGCCGACGTGCTCTACGCTCCCGGGCTGCGTACTGTCGAGGAAATCCGCGCGGTAGTGCAGGCCGTCGCGCCACGGCCGGTGAATGTGCTGATGGGCATGGCGGGCGTGCCACTGAGCGTCAACCAGTTGCAGGACCTGGGCGTACGCCGTATCAGCGTCGGCTCATCGCTGGCCCGTGCCGCGTTGGGGGCCTTCCACCGGGCCGCGCTGGAAATTCGTGATGAGGGCACGTTCGGCTACGGCGAACAGGCACTACCGTTCGCCCAGCTCAACGAGCTGTTCCGCCGCTGACCTCAGGCGTGGGCGCGCACGTTGTTCAGCACCACCGGGCGGGCCCAGTGGATGTCGAACTCCAGGTCGTTCTGCTGTTTGGCCAGGGTGGCGTCGTCGAACGGCTCGGGGGCCGGGTCCAGCAGGTTGGTCTCGAACTCGGCGATCGGCAGGAACAGCGAGCGCGGGGTAGGGCCGGGGCCGGGCTCGGCAATGGGGTGACCTTGGCTCATCACCACAGGGCGCAGCCAGCTGTTGCTGATATCAAGCTGGCGCTGCTGCTCGATCAGCTCGACTGCGCTGAACGGCTCGGGAGCGGGCGGCAGCAGGTTGGCTTCGAGTTCTGCCTTGGGCAGGAACAGTGGCTCTGGCGGTGCCACCTCGGTGTCGTGTACCGGGCAGGCGCGCTGGGCGTCGATCAGGGCCAGCGCGCGGGCGCCGCCGATCGGCTCGCCGCTGGCCTCGTCGTACTGCACGAACGACTGGCTGACGCTGTCTGCGGGCTCTTCCTGCTGCTCGGCCATGGCCCGGGCAAAGAAATCCTGCCACAGGTGGCTGACGCCCCCGAGTGCCTGGGTGTTGTGCTGACTGTAGTTGCCGACAGGCGACAGGTAGGTCAAGCCGATGGGAAGAGTATCTGACATGGCAGTCGCGCGCGTTGTGCTCTGGCAGAATAGCGGGATATTGCCTGTATCGGCCGAGGTGGCCGATACATTAAGGGCTGGGTTCAATTTCTAGGTGTGAATGATGGAAGAGCAGGGCACAGGTATCCGGGTCGAGGCGCTGTCGGCTGAATTCGAGGCGCAAGCCGCTGCGTGGGCCGAGCGTCTTGAGCTGCCGCTGCGGGACGATGCCGCCGGGTTTGCCGTGCAGGTGGGCGTCGATGGCTTGCAGATCCAGCAGTTGGGCCCGCAGGCCCCGGGGCCGGTGCGGGTGGACTTCGTCGAAGGCCAGGCCGCGCACCGGCGCCAGTTTGGCGGTGGCAACGGGCAGATGATCGCCAAGGCCGTGGGTATTTCCCAAGGTGTACGGCCGCAGGTGCTGGATGCCACTGCCGGGCTGGGCAAGGATGCGTTCGTACTGGCCAGCCTGGGCTGCCATATGACCCTGATCGAGCGCCAGCCGTTGATTGCCGCGCTGCTGGAGGATGGCCTGGCGCGGGCCCGTGCGGATGAAGAGGTGGGGCCGATCGTGGGGCGCATGCGCCTGCTGACCGGCAACGCCATCGAGCGCATGCGAGCCTGGGAAGGCGAGGCACCCCAGGTGATCTACCTCGATCCGATGTTCCCGCATCGGGACAAGAGTGCGCTGGTGAAGAAGGAAATGCGTGTGTTCCGGCCTTTGGTGGGCGACGACCTGGATGCCCCGGCCTTGCTCGAAGCTGCCCTGGCGCTGGCGACCCACCGAGTGGTGGTGAAGCGGCCGCGCAAGGCCCCGATCATCGACGGGCCGAAGCCGAGCCATAGCCTGGAGGGCAAGTCGAGCCGGTATGACATTTACCCGAAGAAGGCGCTGAAGGCCTGATTTGGCTATGCCTGTGCGGGCCTCTTCGCGATGTGGTCTTGAGGCTCGTGCAGTGCCTGTGGGAGCGGGTTTACCCGCGAAGAGGCCCGCACAGGCATCCAGATATCAGGGCTGGAATGCCCGCATGAATACCCCGACCACCTCGCGCACATGCGCCTCGGCCTCATCCCCCTCCAGCGGCCCCGCGCACCCCAGCAGCAACCGGTAATCCGGTGCGCCCTTGACCAGGCAGAAGAAGTGTTCCGCCGCACGCAGCGGGTTGTCGATGCGCAGCAGCCCGCGCTCATGCGCCCCGCGCAGCAATGCTTCCATCCCCGCCAGCACTCGCTTGGGCCCGGCTTCGTAGAAGTACTCGCCAAAACTCGGGTCGAGGCTGCCCTGGGCCATGATCAGGCGGCTGAGCTTGACCGCTTCATCGCTGCTGATCAGCGCCTGGAAGCCACGGGCAATGGTCAGCAGCACCTCTTCCACTGGCACCCCATCGGGGTACTCGAAAAGCAGGTCGGGCAACTGGATCTGGCAGGTTGCCATGACCGCTGAGCCGAACAGTGTCTGCTTGTCGGTGAAGTGGCTGTAGACGGTGAGCTTTGAAACACCTGCCGCCGCAGCGACCGCATCCATGCTGGTGTTGGCGTAGCCAAGACTGAGGAACAGGGCCTTGGCTGCTTCGAGAATCGCCTCTCGTTTGGCCAGGTCCTTGGGCCGGCCCGGGCCGATGGGTGCGTCGTTGGACATTGTGGTCTGCATCTGGTTGAAGAATCGCCCATCTTAACGGGTCAGGCGCCATTCGGGTGAACCTGCAAGGCTCAAACCCTGCCCTGCAAAAACCGGCATGCCCCCTTTCCGGCACCGATTGCCTGATTTAATATACTTACCAGTATAAATATTCAATGCGCCCTCCGCGAAAGGATTCATCATGTTGCGCCATGCCTTGTCCATCGCTCTGTCCGCTGCTGCCGTGCTGTTCCTGGCGGCGTGCGGCCAGGAAGCCGCCCCACCTGCTGCGCCGCGCCCGGCGTTGGTGGTGCAGCCGCAGCCGGCTGAAGCCGCTGCCGACAGTTACCCCGGCGAAGTGCGTGCGCGCTTCGAGCCGGAACTGGCCTTCCGCATAGGCGGCAAGGTCAGCAAGCGGCTGGTCGAGGAAGGGCAGCGGGTCAAGGCCGACCAGCCGCTGGCCGAGCTGGACCCGCAGGACGTGCGCCTGCAGCTGGAAGCCAACCGTGCCCAGCTGGCGGCCGCCGAGGCCAACCTGTCGCTGGTGCGCGCCGAGCGCGATCGCTACCAGAAGCTGCTGGAACGGCAGATGGTCAGCCATTCCCAGTACGACAATGCCGAAAACCTCTACCGCGCCGGCCTGGCCCGGCTGAAACAGGCCAAGGCCGAGTTCGACGTGGCTGGCAACCAGGCCGAATACGCTGTGCTGCGCGCACCGCAGGCCGGGGTGATCGCCAAGCGCCAGGTCGAAGTGGGCCAGGTGGTCGCAGCCGGGCAGACCGTGTTCACCCTGGCCGCCGATGGCGAGCGGGAAGTGGTCATCGGTTTGCCGGAGCAGCAGTTCGCCCGCTTCGCCGTGGGCCAGCCGGTGAGCGTGGAGCTGTGGTCGCACCCGCAAGAGCGCTTCCAGGGGCGTATCCGCGAGCTGTCACCGGCCGCCGATCCGCGTTCGCGCACCTTCGCTGCGCGTATCGCCTTTACCTCGGCCGCCGCGCCGGCGGAGCTGGGCCAGAGCGCCCGGGTGTTCATCGCCCATGAAGGGCTGATCCCGCTGGCGGTGCCCCTGTCGGCAGTCACTGCGGAAAACGGCCAGGCCTACGTCTGGCGGGTCAACAAGGACAGCCGTCTGGAGCGGGCAGTGGTACGCCTGGGGGCCTATGGCGCCGACAGCGTACCGGTGCTCGAAGGCCTTGCCCCGGGCGACTGGGTGGTCGCCGCTGGCGGCCATGTACTGCGCGAGGGCCAGGAGGTACGCCCCGTGGACCGCACCAACCGCGTAGTGAACCTGACGGCCAAGGAGTAAGTCCCGATGGGTTTCAACCTTTCTGCCTGGGCGCTGCGCAACCGCCAGATCGTCCTGTTCCTGATGATCCTGCTGGCGGCCATTGGCGCCATGTCCTACACCAAGCTTGGCCAGAGCGAGGACCCACCATTCACCTTCAAGGCCATGGTCATCCGTACCCTGTGGCCGGGTGCCACTGCCGAGGAAGTCTCGCGCCAGGTTACCGAGCGCATCGAGAAGAAGCTGATGGAAACCGGCGAATACGAGCGGATCGTCTCGTTCTCCCGACCGGGCGAATCGCAGGTCACCTTCATGGCCCGCGACTCGCTGCATTCCAAGGACATCCCCGAGCTGTGGTACCAGATCCGCAAGAAGGTCGCCGACATCCGTCATACCTTGCCGCCGGAAATCCAGGGCCCGTTCTTCAATGACGAGTTCGGCACCACCTTCGGCAATATCTATGCGCTGACCGGTGAGGGCTTCGACTACGCGGTGCTCAAGGACTATGCCGACCGTATCCAGATCCAGCTGCAGCGGGTCAAGGACGTGGGCAAGGTCGAGCTGATCGGCCTGCAGGACGAGAAAATCTGGATCGAGCTGTCCAACCTCAAGCTGGCCACTCTCGGCGTGCCGCTTGAGGCCGTGCAGCAAGCCCTGCAGGAGCAGAATGCAGTCAGCACCGCCGGCTTCTTCGAAATGCCCAGCGAGCGCCTGCAGTTGCGGGTGAGCGGGCGCTTCGACAGCGTCGAGCAGATTCGCCAGTTCCCCATTCGCGTCGGTGACCGCACCTTCCGTATCGGCGATGTGGCCGAGGTGCACCGCGGCTTCAACGACCCGCCCGCACCGCGCATGCGCTTCATGGGCGAGGATGCCATTGGCCTGGCGGTGTCGATGAAGGACGGCGGCGACATCCTGGTGCTGGGCAAGGCCCTGGAAAGCGAGTTCGAGCGCCTGGCTCGCAGCCTGCCGGCGGGCATGGAGCTGCGCAAGGTCTCGGACCAGCCAGCGGCGGTCAAGGCTGGCGTGGGCGAGTTCGTCCAGGTGCTGGTCGAGGCGCTGGTCATCGTGCTGCTGGTGAGCTTCTTCTCCCTGGGCCTGCGCACGGGGCTGGTGGTGGCGCTGGCCATCCCGCTGGTGCTGGCCATGACCTTTGCCGCCATGCACTACTTCGGCATCGGCCTGCACAAGATCTCCCTTGGCGCGCTGGTGCTGGCCCTGGGCTTGTTGGTGGATGATGCGATCATTGCCGTGGAGATGATGGCGATCAAGATGGAGCAGGGCTATGACCGCCTCAAGGCGGCCAGCTACGCCTGGAGCAGCACCGCCTTCCCGATGCTCACCGGCACCCTGATCACGGCGGCGGGCTTCCTGCCTATTGCCACGGCAGCCTCCAGTACGGGCGAGTACACCCGTTCGATCTTCCAGGTGGTGACCATCGCCTTGCTGACCTCCTGGGTGGCCGCCGTGGTATTCGTGCCTTACCTGGGCGAGCGCCTGCTGCCAGATCTGGCCAAGCTGCATGCCGCGCGCCATGGCAAGGACGGCCACGCGCCAGACCCTTACGCCACACCCTTCTACCAGCGTGTGCGACGTGTGGTGGAGTGGTGCGTGCGGCGGCGCAAGACGGTGATCCTGCTGACCATTGCCGCCTTTGTCGGCAGTATCCTGCTGTTCCGTTTCGTGCCCCAGCAGTTTTTCCCGGCCTCCGGGCGCCCGGAGCTGATGGTCGACCTGAAGCTGGCCGAAGGTGCCTCGCTGGCCAACACCGCCGAGCGGGTCAAGCAACTGGAGGCGCTGCTCAAGCAGCAGGACGGCATCGACAACTACGTGGCCTACGTGGGCACCGGTTCGCCGCGTTTCTACCTGCCGCTGGACCAGCAACTGCCGGCGGCCAGCTTCGCCCAGTTCGTGGTACTGGCCAAGTCGATGGAGGACCGCGAGCGCCTGCGCAGCTGGCTGATCAGTATCGTGGACCAGCAGTTCCCCGACCTGCGCGCGCGGGTCACCCGCCTGGAAAACGGCCCACCCGTGGGTTACCCGGTGCAGTTCCGGGTAACTGGCGAGCACATCGAGAAGGCCCGTGCACTGGCCCGCGAAGTGGCCGACAAGGTGCGCCAGAACCCGCATGTGGTGAACGTGCATCTGGACTGGGAGGAGCCGAGCAAGGCGGTGTTCCTCGAGATCGACCAGGACCGTGCCCGCGCCTTGGGCGTGAGCACCGCGCACCTGTCGAGCTTCCTGCAAAGCTCGCTGACCGGCACCACGGTCAGCCAGTACCGTGAGGACAACGAACTGATCGAGATCCTGCTGCGCGGCACCCGGCAGGAACGCAGCGAGCTGAGTAACCTCGGCAGCCTGGCACTGCCGACCGACAACGGCCAGAGCGTGGCGCTGTCGCAGGTGGCGACCCTGGAGTATGGCTTCGAGGAAGGTATTATCTGGCATCGCAACCGCTTGCCGACGGTGACCGTGCGCGCCGATATCTACGACAAGGAGCAGCCGGCCACGCTGGTGAAACAGATCGAGCCGACCCTGCGGGAGATTCGCGCCAAGCTGCCGGATGGCTACCTGTTGGAAGTGGGCGGCACGGTGGAGGATTCCCAGCGCGGGCAGAAGTCGGTGAATGCCGGCATGCCGCTGTTCGTGGTGGTGGTGCTGAGCTTGCTGATGATCCAGTTGCGCAGCTTCTCGCGTACGGTGATGGTGTTCCTCACCGCGCCGCTGGGGTTGATTGGCGTGACCCTGTTCCTGCTGGTGTTCCGCCAGCCGTTCGGCTTTGTTGCCATGCTCGGCACCATTGCCCTGGCAGGGATGATCATGCGCAACTCGGTGATCCTGGTGGACCAGATCGAGCAGGACATTGCGGCGGGGATGGAGCGCTGGCAGGCGATCATCGAAGCCACGGTGCGGCGCTTCCGTCCGATCGTGCTGACCGCGCTGGCGGCGGTGCTGGCGATGATTCCGTTGTCGCGTAGCGTGTTCTACGGGCCGATGGCGGTGGCGATCATGGGTGGTTTGATCGTGGCCACGGTGCTGACCCTGCTGTTCCTGCCGGCGTTGTATGCGGCGTGGTTCAGGGTGAAGAAGGGCTGAAGACCGCAGGGGAGGGCTTTGCCCTCCTGTCGCGACACAAGGCCACTCCCACAAAGGGTGAGGTGCGCCCCATTTGTT
>NZ_JAMBDI010000072.1:0-5743 GCF_036858055.1 Pseudomonas sp. SF2
TCCCAGCTGAGCTATAGCCCCACAATGTCGCTTTGAACCGAAGCGCTGGCTGGGTGCCTGGCGTTTCGTTTTCGTTCATCGCTGTGGACGGGGCGCATATTAAGATCGGATTGCAGGGCTGTCAAACGAATTTTTCAAAATATTCAAAAAAATTTTCACAGATAACAATCACTTACTGCCCTGCCCTTACCAAAACTGAACAGTGGGCCATGTGGGAGCGGGTTTACCCGCGAATGCGCCGTTACACGCACCATCGTATTCGCGGGTGAACCCGCTCCCACAAGTTCGGCTTATAGCCCCAGGACCACTGTCAGGCGATCGAAGCCAGCAGCTTTTCCCACTCTTTGTTTTCTTTCTTCGACACACCACCCAGCAGGTCCAGGGCCTGGCGCAAGCGGTAGCGGGTCAGGTCCGGGCCAAGGATTTCCATCGCGTCCAGTACCGAAACCGAACTGGCCTGGCCGGTAATGGCGGCAAACATCAGCGGCATGGCGTCACGCAGCTTCAGTTCCAGCGCCTCGACTACCGCCTGGATGCAACCGGTGATGCGCTCCTTTTCCCACTGACGCAGGCTTTCGAGCTTCCAAAGGATCAACTGGATCACCTGGCGCACCTGGTCGGCCGACAGTTTCTTGCTTTCGAACAGCTTGGCATCCAGCTTCAGCGCGCCTTCGAAGAAGAACCCGCCCAGCGGAGCAACCTGGCTGAAGGTTTCCACCCGGCCCTGCACGTGTGGGGCAATCTTCATCATGTAGTCGCTGTTGAACGCCCACTTCTGCAGGCGCGCGGCGAACTCCTCGACCGGCAGTTCACGCAGCCACTGGCCGTTCAGCCAGGACAGCTTCTCGATGTCGAAGATCGGGCCGCCCAGCGAGATACGCGACAGGTCGAAGTGCTCGACCATCTCGGCCAGCGAGAACTTCTCGCGCTCGTCCGGCATCGACCAGCCCATGCGGCCCAGGTAGTTGAGCATCGCCTCGGGCATGAAGCCCATGCGCTCGTAGAACGTCACCGAGGTCGGGTTCTTGCGCTTGGACAGCTTGGACTTGTCCGGGTTACGCAGCAGCGGCATGTAGCACAGCTTGGGCTGCTCCCAGCCGAAGTATTCGTACAGCTTGATCAGCTTGGGTGCCGATGGCAGCCACTCTTCGCCGCGCAGCACGTGGGTGATGCCCATCAGATGGTCGTCGACCACGTTGGCCAGGAAGTACGTCGGCAGGCCGTCGTTCTTCATCAGCACCTGCATGTCCATGCGGTCCCACGGGATCTCGACATCACCACGCAGCATGTCCGGCACCACGCACACGCCTTCGCTCGGCACTTTCATGCGGATCACGTGCGGCTCGCCAGCGTCCAGACGGCGCTGCACTTCCTCGGCGCTCAGCAGCAGTGCGCGGCCGTCGTAGCGCGGGGTTTCACCACGGGCTTGCTGTTCGGCGCGCATCTGCTCCAGCTCTTCGGCGGTGCAGAAGCAGTAGAAGGCATGGCCGGCGTCAACCAGTTCCTTGGCGTACCTGGCGTAGATTTCGCCACGTTCGCTCTGCCGGTACGGGCCGTGCGGGCCGCCGACGTCCGGGCCTTCGTTCCATTCGATGCCGAGCCAACGCAGGGCATCGAAGATCTGCTGTTCCGACTCGCGCGTGGAGCGCAGCTGGTCGGTGTCTTCGATGCGCAGGATGAACTCACCGCCGTGCTGCTTGGCAAAGCAGTAGTTGAACAGGGCGATGTAGGCGGTGCCGACATGGGGGTCGCCGGTAGGCGATGGCGCGATACGCGTGCGTACGGTGGTCATGGAGGGTCTCGAACGAAAGATGAAACAAAGGCGGGATGTTAGCAGGAGGCAGGCACCGGGCTCCAGCGATGGCGCGAACGTCACCTGTATCCAGATCATCCGTGCCAGGTGCCGAGCAACTCGCAGGTGGCGGAGCGGCTGGGTAATGACAATGCGGCGCTGGGCAAGTTGAGCGAGATTACTCACCAGCAGGCGCTGAGCATGGTGGCGGTGTTATTGACGCGGAAGTTGCCAGAGGGACTGAAAGCGGAAGAAGCACATTGAGGCTATTTCAGATTTTATGCGGTCCCTGTGGGAGCGGNNCGGTGCCAGCCACCGCGTTGATTTCTTCGCGGGCACGCCCGCTCCCACAGGGCCCGCGTCAGCCTTCAGCTGGAAATCAACCGCTCGCGCAGCTGGGCAATTTCGTCGCGCAATTGCGCCGCGGCCTCGAACTCCAGGTCGCGGGCAAACTGCATCATCTTCTCTTCCAACTGCTTGATGCGCTTGGTGATTTCACCCGGCGTGCGCAGCTCGGCCTCGTAGCGGGCGCTCTCCTCCGCCGCCTTGGCCATGCCCTTGCGCTTCTTGCTGCGTGCGCCAGGCACGGTGGCGCCTTCCATGATGTCGGTGATGTCCTTGACCACGCCCTTGGGCACGATGCCATTGGCCTGGTTGAAGGCGATCTGCTTCTCGCGACGGCGCTCGGTCTCGTCGATGGCGCGCTGCATGGAACCGGTGATGTTGTCGGCATACAGGATGGCCCGGCCATTGAGGTTACGCGCCGCACGACCGATGGTCTGGATCAGCGAGCGCTCGGAGCGCAGGAAACCTTCCTTGTCGGCATCGAGGATCGCCACCAGCGACACCTCGGGCATGTCCAGGCCTTCACGTAGCAGGTTGATACCCACCAGCACGTCGAAAGTACCCAGGCGCAGGTCGCGGATGATCTCCACCCGCTCGACGGTGTCGATGTCCGAATGCAGGTAACGCACCCGCACGTCATGGTCGGCCAGGTAATCGGTCAGGTCCTCGGCCATGCGCTTGGTCAGCGTGGTCGCCAGCACCCGTTCGCCCTGCGCCACGCGCTTGCGGATTTCCGACAGCAGGTCATCCACCTGGGTAAGCGCCGGGCGCACCTCCACCTGTGGGTCGACCAGGCCGGTGGGGCGCACCACCTGCTCCACCACGCGCCCGGCGTGCTCAGCCTCATAGGGGCCCGGGGTGGCGGACACGAAGATGGTCTGCGGGCTGACATCTTCCCACTCATCAAAACGCATCGGCCGGTTGTCCAGCGCCGAAGGCAGGCGGAAGCCGTATTCGACCAGGGTTTCCTTGCGCGAGCGGTCGCCCTTGTACATGGCGCCGACCTGCGGAACGCTGACGTGGGATTCATCGATCACCAGCAGCGCATCCGGCGGCAGGTAGTCGTACAGGGTGGGTGGCGGTGCCCCGGCCGGGCGCCCGGACAGGTAGCGCGAGTAGTTCTCGATGCCGTTGCAGTAACCCAGTTCCAGGATCATTTCCAGATCGAAGCGGGTGCGTTGCTCCAGGCGCTGGGCTTCGACCAGCTTGTTGGCCTTCTGCAGGTATTCCAGGCGGTCCTTGAGTTCCTCCTTGATGCCTTCCACCGCCTCCAGCAGGGTTTCCCGCGGGGTGACATAGTGGCTTTTGGGGTAGAAGGTGAAACGCGGCAGCTTGCGGAAGACCTCGCCGGTCAGCGGGTCGAAGGCAGCGATGTTCTCCACTTCGTCATCGAACAGTTCGATGCGGATGGCCTCAAGGTCCGATTCTGCCGGGAATATGTCGATCACATCGCCGCGCACGCGGAAGGTGGCGCGGGCGAAGTCCATCTCGTTGCGGGTGTATTGCAGGTCGGCCAGGCGGCGCAGTAGCGCACGCTGGTCGAGCTTGTCGCCGCGATCCACGTGCAGGACCATTTTCAGGTAGGTCTCCGGGCTACCCAGGCCGTAGATGCACGACACGGTGGTGACGATGATTGCGTCGCGCCGCTCCAGCAGCGCCTTGGTCGCCGACAGGCGCATCTGCTCGATGTGATCGTTGATCGACGCGTCCTTCTCGATGAAGGTGTCGGACGACGGTACGTAGGCTTCAGGCTGGTAGTAGTCGTAGTAGGAAACGAAGTACTCCACCGCATTGTTGGGGAAGAAAGCCTTGAATTCGCCATACAGCTGCGCGGCCAGGGTCTTGTTCGGCGCCAGCACCAGGGTCGGGCGCTGCACCTGCTGGATGACGTTGGCGATGCTGAAGGTCTTGCCCGAGCCCGTCACCCCGAGCAGTGTCTGGTGCGACAGCCCCGCCTCGATGCCTTCGACCATCTGCCGGATGGCCTCGGGCTGGTCGCCGGCCGGCTGGAAACGGGTGACGAGCTGGAACTCGGACATGACGGACCTCGCGGTGCTGCAGTAACTGTAAATTTAGCCAGTAGTCTATACCCAAATGCGCCTGTCGGGGGGCGCTTTCAAGGCACAGTCGTGAGCGCTTGTTACGGTGGACCCGGCATTTAGACCAATGGTAGAAAAATATTTGCGCAAATGACCGGAAAAGGTGCGCCAGACTGTCGCGGTGACCGGTCGGTATCACTATACTGACTCCCCGTTTGTGCACCGCTTCAGTGCATTCGGGCTGGAGCGGGTACGTCCTATCACACTCCAATCAGAGCCAAAGTAACAATGAGCCTGTTTTCCGCTGTCGAGCTGGCACCCCGCGACCCTATCCTGGGCCTCAACGAAGCATTCAACGCCGACCCACGTACCGACAAGGTCAACCTGGGCGTGGGCGTGTACTGCAATGAGGAAGGCCGCATTCCGCTGCTGCGCGCCGTGATCGAAGCCGAGACCCAGCGTGCCGCCCAGCACGCCTCGCGCGGCTACTTGCCGATCGACGGCATCGCCACCTACGACCAGGCTGTGCAAAAGCTGCTGTTCGGTGCCGAGTCGCCGCTGCTGGCCGCTGGCCGCGTGGTTACCGTGCAGGCCGTCGGCGGTACCGGTGCGCTGAAGATTGGTGCCGACTTCCTCAAGCGTGTGTCGCCGAACGCCGTGGTTGCCATCAGCGACCCTAGCTGGGAAAACCACCGCGCGCTGTTCGAGTCGGCCGGCTTCCCGGTGCAGAACTACCGCTACTACGACGCGCCGACCAACGACGTCAACCGCGCCGGCATGCTCGAAGACCTGAACAACCTGCCGTCCGGCTCGATCGTGGTGCTGCACGCCTGCTGCCACAACCCGACCGGCGTCGACCTGAGCCTGGATGACTGGAAAAACGTCCTGGAAGTGGTCAAGGCCAAGGGCCATGTGCCGTTCCTCGACATGGCCTACCAGGGCTTCGGTGACGGTATCGCCGAAGACGCCTTCGCCGTGCGCCTGTTTGCCGAGTCGGGCCTGGAATTCTTCGTTTCCAGCTCGTTCTCCAAGTCGTTCTCGCTGTACGGCGAACGCGTCGGTGCGCTGTCGATCGTCACCGCCTCCAAAGACGAGAGCACCCGTGTGCTGTCGCAGGTCAAGCGCGTGATCCGCACCACCTACTCCAACCCGCCGACCCACGGTGCAACCATCGTCGCCACCGTGCTGAACAGCGCCGAACTGCGCCAGATGTGGGAAAGCGAACTGGCCGAAATGCGCGAGCGCATCCACGGCATGCGCAAGCAGATGGTTTCGCTGCTGGCCGAATATGGCGCCAACCGCGACTTCAGCTTCGTTGGCCGCCAGGTCGGCATGTTCTCGTACTCGGGCCTGACCGTTGAGCAGGTCGCCCGCCTGAAGAACGACTTCGGCATCTATGCCCTGGACACCGGCCGCATCGCCGTTGCCGCGCTGAACCAGAGCAACATCCACGTGGTCACCAAGGCCATCGTCGAAGTACTGTAACTGCTTGATTTGTCAGGGGGTGGCTTGACTTCCCCCTGACAATCAGTAAGATACGCACAGATTCCGCGATAGCTCAGTCGGT
>NZ_JAMBDI010000073.1:0-158 GCF_036858055.1 Pseudomonas sp. SF2
TCCCACATTTGTTGCAACGTGCCGAACCTGTCAAGCCATGGTTGCCTGTCTTGGTGCATGTCTTGAGACTGGTGAGGTGGCGGTAGCGCCAGCCGAGAAATTGAGTCAGGCCAACTAAGGCTGACAACCATGGCCTAACAGACATGGCCACGTTGCAA
>NZ_JAMBDI010000073.1:184-10155 GCF_036858055.1 Pseudomonas sp. SF2
CGCGCGGGCGGCGCTCGGTCTTACAGGCGCTGCACATATTGCGTCGAACGCTCAGCCGCCCCCCCGGGATGTCGACAAGCGCTATACAGATACCCCTCAAACTGCTCGACAATCGCCGGCCAGCCCTGGCGGCTGGCATGCCGCCGCGCATTCAGGCGCACCCGGCGTAACGTCTCTTCTTCTTCCAGCAGCCAGCAGGCAGAGTCGATGAACGCTGCCTGATCCCCCGGCATGGCCAGTGCACCGCTATGGCCATGGCGAATATGCTGCGCAGCGGCCGCCTCGTCATACGCGACCACCGCCAGGCCCGAGGCCATGGCTTCGAGCACCACATTGCCAAAGGTTTCGGTCAGGCTCGGAAACAGGAACAGGTCACCGCTGGCATAGTGTTCGGCCAGCACCTCGCCACGCTGGGCACCGCAGAACACGGCATCCGGTACCTGCTGTTCCAGGGCGGCACGCTGCGGGCCGTCACCTACCATGATCAGGCGCAGGCGTTTGTGTGGATAAGTTTTCTGCAGGGCCTCCAGGCTTGGGCGCAGCAAGCCCAGGTTCTTCTCTGCCGCCAGCCGCCCCACATGCAGGACGGCGATGTCATCCGGGCCAAGCCCCCAGCTTTCCCGTAATGCGGGGCTGCGCCGGGCCGGGTTGAACAGGTAGGCATCGACCCCCCGGGCCAGCAGTTCCAGGCGTTCGAAGCCGCGGCGCTCAAGCTCCTGGCGCTGGCTGAGGCTGGGCACCAGGGTGATCGCCGTGCGCCGATGGAACCAGCGCAGGTAGTGGGTGAGCAGGCGCGTCAGCAGGCCCAGGCCGTATTGGCCGGAGTACTGCGGGAAGTTGGTATGGAAACCACTGACCACAGCCACCCCCAGGCGCAGGGCCGCGCGCAGTGCGCTGAGCCCCAGCGGCCCCTCGGTGGCGATGTACAGCACATCCGGGCGCTGCCGGCGCCAGCGGCGCAACAGCTTGTGCATCGACACCTCGCCCCACTGCAACCCCGGGTAACCAGGCAGGGGCCAGCCACGGCACAGCATCAGGTTCGGGTCGTTGTGCAGCGGGGCTTCACCGGCCTGGCGCGGGCGCACCACTTCGATCTCGTGGCCGCGTTGGCGCAACCCTTCGCTGAGGCGGCCAAGGGTATTGGCCACGCCGTTGATCTCGGGTGGGAAGGTTTCGCTGACCAAGGTAATGCGTAGGGCGGGTGTGTTCATGAAAAAAAGTTTCCGCCTGCTGGGTTGCGCCAATGTGACTGCCATGTGACGTACTGATGACGCCTGATTGCCGACGCTTTTCGCTTTGTGAATTTTTCCTTGCGGGCCGCTCAAGAGGGGGCACCGACAGCCGATGCAGATGCATTCGACTACCTGATGCGCTCCAGGAGAGCGGTGATGTTCAACAACAAGCTCAAGCAAGAAATCCGGCAGCTACGCGAAGACCTGATGTCCATCGAACAGGTCAAGAGTAGCCTCGACAGCGAGATGCTGGTACTGCAACTCGACCCTCAGGGACGGATCGAGATGGTCAACGGCAACTTCGAGAGCGAGATGCTCTACCGTGCCGAACAATTGCTTGGACGCAACATCGAGGACATCGTCCCTGCCCATGTGAAGACGCTGGATTTCTACCAGCGCATGAAGGGCGCCATCAGCCGCGGTGAACACCTGAACGGTGCATTCCGCCTGCTGCGCGGCAATGGCCAGGAAGCCTGGTTACGGTCGATCCTGCAGCCGGTCAAGAACAGCGAGGGGCGCATCAAGTATTTCACGCTGCACTCCAGCGATCTTACCCGCACCATCGAGACATCCCGCGAGCACGAAAGCCTGATCAAGGCCCTGATGCGCTCCACCGCCGTGATCGAATTCGACCTCGACGGCAACATCCTAACCGCCAACGATCGATTCCTGACCACCGTCGGTTACCGCCTGGAACAGATTCGTGGCAAGCATCACCGCATTTTCTGCGAGCCGGAGGAGGCAAATTCGGCCGGCTATCAGGCGTTCTGGGACAAGCTGCGCCGTGGCGAGTACGTTGCCGAGCGCTTCAAGCGTATCGATGCCCACGGTCGGGTGGTCTGGCTGGAAGCTTCGTACAACCCGATCTTCGATGCCCATGACGTGCTGTACAAGGTGGTCAAGTTCGCCACCGTCATCACCGAGCAGGTCAACCAGGAGCGGGCGGTGGCCGAGGCGGCAGATGTCGCCTACAGCACCTCGCTGGGTACCGATGCCAGCGCCCGCAAGGCCACCGATGTGGTCACCCAGAGCGTCAGCGTGATGCGTGGGCTGGAAGCTTCGATGCAAGAGGCGGCAGAGGGCATCCAGGCGCTGGATACCCAGTCGCGGGTGATCGGCTCGATCATCAAGACCATCAGCGACATTGCCGGGCAGACCAACTTGCTGGCGCTGAACGCGGCCATCGAAGCGGCCCGCGCCGGCGAGCAGGGGCGGGGGTTTGCCGTGGTTGCCGATGAAGTGCGCCAGCTGGCCTCACGCACCAGCACCGCCACCGAGGAAATCGCCCGGGTGGTGCAGCAGAACGAGCAACTGGCCCAGGCGGCAGTGGCGATCATCGACACCAGCAAGCGCCAGGCCGAGCAGGGGCTGGCACTGGCGGACGAGACAGGGAGCGTGATTGTCGAGATCCAGGACGGGGCGAAACGGGTGGTGGATGTGGTGGGGCAGTTTTCCAGCCGGTTGGGGCAGTAAGGGCGTCACCACCATGCCCAGTTTTTCAATGCCTGCGCGTTTCCTGTGGGAGCGGGCAAGCCCGCGAAACAGGCGCCGCGCTGGATGGCACGGGCTACGCCCGTGTTCGCGGGCACGCCCGCTCCCACAAGGGGAGGTGACACGCTCTCGAACATTGTTCCCTGTGCGACAGCGCAGCCCAAAGAGCTGGGCAATCTCCCACAGGGATCAGTTCCGCTCCCGCACCCAGAACAACGTAGCCCCGGCCACCGCCGCCGGCATCATCAGCACGTTCACCAGCGGAATCATCAGAGCCAGGTAGGTGATGCCACCAAACCCCAACGACTGCCAGCGCTTCTGCCGCAGCCAGGCCAGCATGTCCTGCCAGCTCATCTTGTTGTTGTCCGCCGGGTAGTCGATGTACTGGATAGCCATCATCCACACCCCGAAGATCAGCCATAGCGGCGCCGCCACCACGTTGACCACCGGGATCAGCGACAGGATGAACAGGCCGATGGCCCGCGGCAGGAAGTAGCCCAGCTTGCGCATTTCACGGCCGAATGTACGTGGCACCATGGCCACCAGTTCGCCCCAGCTGAACGCCGGGAAGTTGTCCTGGCCACGCACCACCACCTCGACCTTTTCCGCCAGAAAGCCATTGAACGGCGCGGCAATGATGTTGGCCACCAGGGTGAAGGTGAAGAACACCATCAGCACCACCAGGGCGACGAACAGCGGCCAGAGGATGTAGGTGAGAAAGCTCAGCCAGCTCGGCAAGCTTGGCATCAGGGCGTCCACCCACAGGCTGAACTGGTGGCCGGCGAAGTAGATCAGGCCGCCAAACAGCAGCAGGTTGACCGCCAGCGGCAGCAGCACGAACAACCGCAGATTGGGGCTCAGCACCAGTTTCAGGCCTTCGCGCAGGTATTGGGGGCCAGAGAGTACAGGGGCTTGCATCGAGAGACTCCGCAGAGAAGGAAAACGCGCTGACCTTACCGAGTTTGCTGCGCCGACGAAAGGCGGGCAGCGGGCGGGAAACGGGCTGTAACAAAAGCAGCAGGGCTTGGCTATCGATGAATTCGCTGAATAGACGATGGCTATGAGGTGGATTGTCGAAGGATATTTCCTTAATCTTTGCGACCTCGCTACAGTGCGCTCACTTTCCGCTTTATGGGCCTGCGCGTTGTAGCCTTCCCCAAGTGCTGCGTGGGTCCTTTTTAATTTTCCAGCTGGCGCAGCCGGTATACCGAAGCCGGCCCCTGCGGCCCGCTCGACAGGAGTTCGACATGTCTGAAGTACGTCATTCGCGCGTCATCATTCTCGGTTCCGGCCCTGCCGGTTACAGCGCCGCGGTGTATGCCGCCCGTGCCAACCTCAAGCCGCTGCTGATCACCGGCATGCAGGCCGGCGGCCAGCTGACCACCACCACCGAAGTCGACAACTGGCCGGGCGACCCCCACGGCCTGACCGGCCCGGCCCTGATGCAGCGCATGCAGGAGCACGCCGAGCGTTTCGAAACCGAAATCGTCTTCGACCACATCAACGCCGTCGACCTGGCCAACAAGCCGTTCACCCTGCAGGGTGACAGCGGCAAGTACACCTGCGACGCGCTGATCATCGCCACTGGCGCCAGCGCCCGCTACCTGGGCCTGCCGTCGGAAGAAACCTTCATGGGCAAGGGCGTTTCGGCCTGCGCTACCTGCGACGGTTTCTTCTACCGCAACAAGCCGGTTGCCGTGGTTGGCGGCGGCAACACTGCCGTGGAAGAGGCGCTGTACCTGGCCAACATCGCCAGCAAGGTGACCCTGGTGCACCGTCGCGATACCTTCCGCGCCGAGAAGATCCTGGTCGACAAGCTGCACGCCCGTGTGGCCGAAGGCAAGATCGAGCTCAAGCTCAACGCCACCCTGGACGAAGTGCTGGGTGACAACATGGGTGTGACCGGTGCGCGCCTGAAGAACAACGACGGCAGCAGCGACGAAATCAAGGTTGACGGCGTGTTCATCGCCATTGGCCACACCCCTAACACCTCGCTGTTCGAAGGCCAGCTGACCCTCAAGGACGGCTACCTGGTGGTCAACGGCGGCCGTGAGGGCAATGCCACCGCCACCAACGTCGAGGGCGTGTTCGCCGCCGGTGACGTGGCTGACCACGTTTACCGCCAGGCCATTACCTCGGCCGGTGCCGGCTGCATGGCGGCATTGGATGTGGAGCGTTACCTGGACGGGCTGGCCAACGCCTCGTTCTGATTGCCAGCCGGGGGCTGCTTCGGGGCCCTTTCGCCGGCAAGCCGGCTCCCACCTCGACCGCATCGACTTCAAGTCATGTGCAGTACCTGTGGGAACTGGCTTGCCGGCGATAGGGCCATAAGCCACCCCACAAAAAAACCGGCTCGATGGCCGGTTTTTTTGTGTCCGCAATCAGCTCACAGGCTCAAGCGCATCGACAGGTCCACCGCCTTCACATCCTTGGTCATCGCACCAATCGAGATGTAGTCCACCCCAGTCTCGGCAATCACTCGCAAGGTTGTCTCGTTGACCCCGCCACTGGCTTCCAGCTTGGCCTTGCCCGCGGTAATGCGCACTGCTTCGCGCATCTCTTCCAGGTTCAGTTCGTCGAGCATGATGATGTCGGCACCAGCAGCCAGTGCCTGGCGCAGCTCATCCAGGCTTTCCACTTCGATTTCCACCGGCTTGCCCGGCGCAATGCGGTGCGCCGCCGCCACGGCCTCGGCCACGCCGCCGCTTGCGGCGATGTGGTTTTCCTTGATCAGGAAGGCGTCGTACAGGCCGATGCGGTGGTTGTCGCAACCGCCGCAAGTCACAGCATACTTCTGCGCCAGGCGCAGGCCCGGCAGGGTCTTGCGGGTGTCCAGCAGGCGCACCTGGGTGCCTTCCACCAGGTCGGCCAGGAAGCGCGCACGGGTGGCCACACCTGACAGCATCTGCAGGAAGTTCAGCGCACTGCGCTCACCACTGAGCAGCGAACGCGCGGGGCCCTCCAGATGAAACAGCGGCTGGTTGGCCGTGGCGCGCTCGCCATCGGCCACCTGCCAGTGCACGGCCACGCGCGGGTCGAGTTGGCGGAACACGGCATCGACCCAGGCGGTGCCGGCGATCACGCAGTCTTCGCGGGTGATGATGGTCGCCTTGGCCAGGCGCTCGGCCGGGATCAGCTGCGCAGTGATATCGCCACTGCCGATGTCCTCCAACAGCGCGCGGCGCACGTTGGCTTCGATTTCAGCGGTCAGGTCGGCAAGGCGTAGGTTCGGCATGGTCGGCTCCACAAGCTAGATGCCCGCGATTATAGGGCAGGGGGCCAGCGTGTACAGCCGCCTTGGCGATGACCTTTGGTCGGCCGGTGTGAGCAACCGGGGTAAACCCGGGTCACTAGCCAGCCTGTGAAACGACGCTGGCAGCGATGCGGATTTTTACCGATAATGTGACCAGTATTTGGCGTCATGAGTTTGACGATCTTCAGCCCCTTCGGGCGAGACACCCTGCAAGGAGTCCAGGATGCAAAAAGAAGGCAAGGTGGTGCCCTTGGCGGCAGCCATCGACCGAGGCGGGCGTACGCCTCTGCCTTGCCTTCCGGTATTGCTCCTGCAGGTACGCGACAAGGCCGCCTTGCAGTTGCGTCAGGGTTTGCAGGACTTGTTCGACAACGCCGACGACACCCTCTTCGAGATGGCCGACAAGGCGTTCGATCGCAGTGACCAGAACCTGTACTTCGAGGCCATGCGCGACCTGCGCCTGAAGCGCAAGAGCATCGAGCGCGGTTTTCTCGACACGTTCCATGATGCCTTTGCCCGTATCGGCCAGATTGACTTGCTGGCGCACCTGCTCGAGCCGGGCAACCTGCGCAGCAAAGCCCAGGTGGAGCGGGCCGCCGCGATCGAAGGCATGGTTGCGCAGGTGCTGTCACGCGACGGCGTTGCCCTGCAGCAACTGGGCCTGCGCTTGCAAGCACTGCTCGACCGCCCCCTGCACGAGCAGCACAACCCGCTGGGGCCCGCTGCGCTGTGCGGTTACTTCCTCGACGCTGGCCGCAACCTGGGGGTTGGCCTGCGGGTCAAACTGGTCCTGCTCAAACTGTTCGAGCGCTATGTGCTGCGTGATGCCGAAGTGATCTATGGTGAAGCCAACCAGTTGCTGGCTGCCGCCGGTGTGCTGCCCGAGTTGCCGCCGGCACCGCGCCGGCGCGCCGAAGATCGGCGCATGAGCGCACGACGTGGGCCGGCGAACCTGGGACATGAGGTAGGCGCGGACGCAGCAGGGCAGGTTTTCTTTGCCTCGTTGCAAACACTGCTGGCCCCGGCGCGTGGGCAGTTCGCGCCTCGTTTGCAGGCGATGGCCGCCGCCCAGCCAATCAGTACCGCCGACCTGCTGCGCCTGCTTTCGCATTTGCAGCACTACGTGCCTGCCACCCACGAGGCTGACGATTTCGAGCTTGGCCAACAGCTTGAACAATTGCTGCTGCGGGTCAGCGTGCGCAGCGGCACACGCCGGCGCATCGATGTGGCCGACGAGGACATGATCAACCTGATCAGCCTGCTGTTCGCCTTCATCCAGAACGACGACAACTTGCCGGCCAGCCTGCGCGCGCTGATCGCCCGTCTGCATATTCCGCTGCTGAAAGTGGCCCTGCTGGACAAGGGGCTGTTCAGTCGGGCCAGCCACCCGGCCCGCCGGCTGCTCAACGAGATCGCCGGCGCGGCCATTGGCTGGGAATGCGGCGGCGATGGCCTGCGTGACAGCCTGCACCTGCGGGTGGAGCGTATCGTCCAGCGCCTGCTCAATGATTTTGCCGAAGATATCAGCCTGTTCGCCGAACTGCTCGAAGACTTCCTCGTTTTCAACCAGGACGAACGGCGGCGCAACGAGCTGCTTGAACAACGCACCCGCGACGCCGAAGAAGGGCGTGCCCGGGCCCAGCAGGCCAGGCAGCAGGTGCAGCACGCACTTAACCAGCGTCTGCGTGGCCGGGTATTGCCGCAGGTGGTGGTACAGATGCTGGTGCAGGCCTGGAGCCAGGTGCTGCTGCTGGCCTGGCTCAAGCAGGGCGAGGCATCCCAGGCCTGGCGGGATGCATTGCAGACGATGGACATGTTGCTGGCCAGCATCACCCCGCCACATGAGCCGCAAGCCTTGCTGCAGCAGGTGCCGGGCCTGCTCAAGGCACTGCGCGATGGCCTGGCCGGCGTGGCCCTGGACTCGGCCGCGACCCGCGAATTCTTCCTGCAGCTGGAGCAGTTGCACCTGCGTGCCTGTGCAGGTGGCGCGGGCCAGCCCCAGGGCGACGTACTGGTGGCCGAGGACATCGTGCTGGCGATTGCCGAAGAGCCCGCTTGCGCACCGTTGCAGGTTGCCGACGGGCAGGCTGTGGCGCTGCGCCAGGTGCAGCGCTTGCGTATCGGTACCTGGGTCGAGGTGCTGGACGAGGACGAACCGCTGCGCTGCAAACTGGTGGCACGCATCGACAGCAGCGACCGGTTGGTGTTCGCCAACCGCACCGGCATGAAAGTGCGCGAATGGAACGGTGCCAGCCTGGCCCAGGCACTGCACCGGGGCGACGTGCGGGTGCTGGATGACGGGCTGTTGTTCGAGCGGGCGCTGGAGGCGGTGCTCGACGGGCTGCGGCGGTAGGCGCAACTGTCTTGCGCAATATCTGCAAGCAGATGCGATCCCGGTGGGAGCGGGCGTGCCCGCGAAACAAGCGCCGCGGTGGATGGCACCGGCTGCGCCGGTGTTCGCGGGCACGCCCGCTCCTACAGCATTACAATGATTCACATGCAAACGCCGTTGGCCGCAGGGCATACTGTCAGCCTGTTCACGGCGCTTTCAGGATCTGCCCCATGCAATTGGACCGTGCCACTGGCTGGTTCCACGGAATCGGAATCACCCACTGCCCCTCGCCGAACTTCAATGCCCGCCCCGAAGGCGAATCGATTTCACTGCTGGTGATCCACAACATCAGCCTGCCGCCGGCCTGTTTCGGCACCGGCAAGGTCCAGCAGTTCTTCCAGAACCGCCTGGACCCCGACGAACACCCGTACTTCGCCAGCATCAACCACCTGACCGTGTCGGCGCACCTGTTCGTCGAGCGTGACGGTGCGGTGACCCAGTTCGTGTCGTTGCTCGACCGCGCCTGGCACGCCGGTGTGTCGTGCTTCGACGGGCGTGAAGGCTGTAACGATTTCTCCATCGGCATCGAACTCGAAGGCACCGACGACCTGCCCTATACCGATGCCCAGTACGCGGTGCTGGAGCAGCTTACCCGGCATATTCGCGGTGCCTGGCCGGCCATCGGCCTGGACCGCATCCAGGGCCATAGCGACATTGCCCCGCAGCGCAAGACCGACCCAGGCCCGGCCTTCGACTGGTCGCGCTATCGCCAAGCGCTGCAGCAAAACGAGGACAAGGCATGAGTTTTCTGGTGTTGTTGCTGGCGCTGTGGGTCGAGAAGTTCTCGGCCCTGCGCCATCAGGTGCAACGTGATGGGTTCTTCCTGGGCGAACTGGTACGCCTGGAGCGCAGCGGCAAGGTGCACCCCTGGTGGACGCTGGCCATCCTGGTGTTGGCACCGGTAGCGCTGCTGGTATTGCTGCTGCATGTGCTGGACCCGGTGGCGTACGGCTTGTTGGCGTTGCCGGTGCACCTGCTGGTGCTGATCTACAGCCTGGGCCGCGGCGATGCCAAGGCATCGCTGGGGCCGTTCCGCGATGCCTGGCGGCGCGGTGATGACCAGGCTGCGCTGCACGTGGCCGAACGCGACCTGGGGCTGGCGGCCGACGAACCGCTCAGCCTGTTGGTTCAGGTGCAGGGCAACCTGCTGTGGCAGGTGTACCAGGGCTTTTTCGCGGTGATCTTCTGGTACTTCGTGCTCGGCCCGGGCGCAGCCCTGGCCTATCGACTGCTGGCGCTGTGTGGCGAACACAGCAAGCAACCGACGTTGAAGGCTCGTGCCGAGCAGCTGAGGCATATCATGGACTGGCTCCCGGTGCGGGTGCTGGCCTTGAGTTTTGCCCTGGTTGGCAACTTCCTCGCGGTCACGCGGGTGATGCTGCACGAGGTGCTCAACTGGCACATCAGCGCCGCCCACCTGGTGGCGCGGGTCGGGCGCATTGCCGATGACATTCCCGAGGAAGAAGACAGCCAGCGCGGGCTGGGGCGGCTGGACAGCCTGTGGGAGCTGCTGCTGCGCTGTGCGGTGCTGTGGTATGCCGGTTTTGCGCTGTGGACGGTGCTTGTCTAAAGCCAGGCGCATTCTTTTGTGGGAGCGGCCTTG
>NZ_JAMBDI010000073.1:10161-20528 GCF_036858055.1 Pseudomonas sp. SF2
GGGGCTGCTACGCAGCCCTTTCGCGACACAAGGCCGCTCCCACAAAAATCACGGTCACCTTGAAACTTACCAGCCAAACAACTCGCAAGCATTGCGGGTGCTGGCTTCAGCCAGCTCCGCGACATCCACACCCATCACCTGCGCCAGCGCCCCGGCAATCTCCGGCAGGTGCTCCGGGCTGTTCCTCATCCCTGGGTACATGACCGGCGCCATGTCCGGCGCATCGGTCTCCAGCACCACGCTGTCCAGCGGCAACCGCGCCAGGGTCTTGCGCAGCCGCAGCGCCTGTGGCCAGGTAGCCGCACCGCCAAGCCCAAGCCGGAAGCCCAGCTTGATGTACTCGCGGGCCTCTTCATAACTGCCGGCAAACGCATGTATCACCCCCGCCCGCGCCGGCTTGTAGCGCTTGAGCGTGGCGATCACCTGGGCATGGCTGCGGCGCACGTGCAGCAGGGCGGGCAGTTCGAAGTCGCAGGCCATCTGCAGTTGCGCTTCGAACAGGTCCTGCTGGCGGGCCTTGTCCAGGTCTTCGAGGTAGTAGTCCAGGCCAAACTCGCCCACGGCACATAGCCGTGGGTTGCCATGCAGGCGCTCCAGCCATTCGCGCAACTGCACCAGGTGCTCCGGGCGATGCTGGTCAAGGTAGATGGGGTGCAGGCCGAGTGCGGCGAACAGGCGCTGGTCGGCGCAGGCCAGGTCCCACACCCGCTGGAAATTCGCCTGGTACACCCCCAGCACCACCATCCGCTCCACCCCGCGCTCCGCCGCGTTGGCCAGCAGGCGCGGGCGGTCGGCGTCGAAGTCGGGGAAGTCCAGGTGAGTGTGGGTGTCGATCAGGCGCATGTTCAGGCCACTGTAATGCGTTGCTTGAACGTTCGACCGACGGCATGTACACCAGGTTCGTAGCGTTTGTCCTCGATCGCGGCCAGTGCCAGTTCCAGCGCGGTGGCGGCAATCAGGCCATGCTGCTGGGCCATGGCATTCACCGGCAGCGGCAGGAAGTCGAGCAACTGGTTGTCGCCAAAGGTACCCAGCTGCAGCTGGCGCGAGTCGGCAGGGCGGGCCTGCAGGGTGTCGAACACTCCTTGCAGCAGCACATAGGAGGTGGTAACCAGGGCATCCGGCAGGCCGCCGAAGTCTTCGATCAGCTGCTGCATCAAGCGCTGGCCGCACTCACGGCTGAACGCTTCGCCCTGATAGCGGCGAACTTCGCCGGCATAGCCTTGCAGGGCTTCGTCGAAGCCGCCGGCACGTGCCTGGCTGACCGACAGCTCGGGGCGTGCGCCTATCAGCGCGATGCTGCGCGGGGCGGCGCTCAGCAAGCTGGCGGCCAGTTGGCGGCTGGCGTCGCGGTCGTCGCTGATCACCGAGCAGAAGTGCGCAGGGTCCAGGCGGCGGTCGATGGCAATCACCGGCAGGCCTTTGTCCTGCAGTTCGCGGTAGCTGTCATCTTCCGGTGGCAGGCAGCTGGCGACGAACAGCGCGTCGCACCGGCGGGCGCGGAACAGCTGCTGCAACTGGCGCTCGCTGTCGGGCTGGTCGTCGCTGCTGGCGATCAGCAACTGGTAGCCACGGGCGCGGGCACCTTGTTCGAGTTGCTTGGCGATGCGGGCGTAGCTGGGGTTCTCCAGATCCGGGAGAATGAAGCCCAGGGTGCGGGTATGCCGGCTGCGCAGGCCAGCGGCCTGCGGGTTGGGGGTGAAGCCGTGGGCCTCGACCACCGCGCGTACCCGCTCGACAGTGCTGTTGCTGATGCGCTGCTGTTCGGCCTTGCCATTGATGACGTAGCTGGCGGTGGTCACGGACACACCGGCCAGACGGGCGATATCGCTGAGTTTCACCGAATTTTCCTTGTTATTACCGGGGCTGGCTGTGAGGCCTGACCGGGAAGTTTGACCCGGCGGGGGCGCCACGCGCAGACGACCATTGTCGCAATTGTCCGACAGGATGGGGCTTTTTCCTCGGCAGATTATCGAGTAACGTGGCCGCCTGGTCAGATTAATCGTTTCAGCTGCCGAATTTTCTGCCTCGGCTGCCATCCGTGCAAGGCTGTTGAACTGGCCGTTCATGTGAATTTCACAACAATACTCCAGTACCCGACCGGGAACTGCAAAAGGAGAAGGTCATGCTCGAGCTCGCCAAGGAGCAGATAGCCATGGGCCAGAAGGCCGCCGACAAGGCCGAGGCATTGCGCCTGCTGGCCGACCGGCTGGTCACTGACGGCCTGGTCGCCGAGGGTTACCTGCAAGGGCTGCAGGCCCGAGAGACACAAGGCTCCACCTTCCTTGGGCAGGGCATTGCCATCCCCCATGGCACGCCGCAGACCCGAGACCTGGTGTACGCCACCGGCGTGCGCCTGCTGCAGTTCCCCGAGGGTGTGGACTGGGGCGATGGCCAGATGGTCTACCTTGCCATTGGCATCGCCGCCCGTTCCGACGAGCACCTGCGCCTGCTGCAACTGCTGACCCGCGCGCTGGGCGAGACCGACCTGGCCGAAGCATTGCGCCGCGCCGGCTCCGCCGAGGCGTTGCTGAAACTGTTGCAGGGCGCGCCACAGGAACTGGCGCTGGATGCACAACTGGTCGGCCTGAACCTGCCGGCCGAAGACTTCGATGAACTGGCCTGGCGCGGCGCCCGCCTGTTGCAGCGCGCCGACTGCGTCGACAGCGGTTTTGCCGCCGTGCTGCAGCAGGCCGAGCCGCTGCCGCTGGGCGAGGGCCTGTGGTGGCTGCACAGCGAGCGCCAGGTGCGCCAACCGGGCCTGGCCTTCATTACCCCGCAGCAGCCGTTGCGTTACCGCGACCAGCCGCTCAACGGCCTGTTCTGCCTCGCCAGCCTTGGTGCTGCTCACCAGGCCTTGCTCGAGCGCCTGTGCGAAGTGTTGATCGAAGGCCGCGGGCAAATGCTCTACCAGGCCACCAGCAGCCGCGCGGTACTGGAAGTGCTGGGCGGTGAGGCGCCGGCAGACTGGCCCAGCGCGCGTGTCGTGCTGGCCAACCCGCACGGTTTGCATGCCCGCCCGGCAAAGGTATTGGCGCAACTGGCCAAAGGTTTCGAGGGGGAAATCCGTGTACGCCTGCTCGACAGCGCGCAGCCGGCGGTGTCGGTAAAGAGCCTGAGCAAGCTGCTCAGCCTCGGCGCCCGACGTGGCCAGGTGCTGGAGCTGGTGGCTGAGCCAGGCATCGCCGCCGATGCCTTGCCGGTGCTGCTGGCCGCCATCGAACAAGGCCTCGGCGAGGAGGTGGAGCCGTTGCCGCAGAGCGCGGCGCCCGTCGCCAGCGCAGCGGCCGAAGTGCTGCAAGCGCCCGAAGCCGGTAGCCGCATCCACGGCGTGGGTGCTGCGCCCGGTATTGCCAGTGGCCCGGCGCATGTGTGTGTCGAGCGTGAATTCGACTACCCCCTGCGCGGCGAGTCGTGCGCCCAGGAGCGGCAGAAGCTGCGTGAAGCCGTGGCGACCGTGAATGGCGAGCTGCAGGCCTTGGTCCAGCGCAGCGACAAGGCCATCGGTGAAATCTTCGTCACCCATCAGGAAATGCTCGCCGACCCGGCCCTGACCGACGATGTCGAGCAGCGCCTGGGCCAGGGCGAAAGCGCCGCAGCCGCCTGGATGGCGGTGATCGAGGCGGCGGCGCGCCAGCAGGAATCGCTGCACGATGCCTTGCTCGCCGAACGTGCTGCCGACCTGCGTGACATCGGCCGCCGCGTGCTGGCGCAGTTGTGTGGCGTGCAGGCCCAGGCTGAACCCGAGCAACCCTACGTGCTGGTGATGACCGAAGTCGGCCCGTCCGATGTCGCCCGGCTGGACCCGAGCCGCGTCGCCGGTATTGTCACCGCCCAGGGCGGCGCCACCGCCCACAGCGCCATTGTCGCCCGTGCCCTGGGCATCCCGGCGGTAGTGGGCGCGGGGGCGTCGATACTGCTGCTGGACAATGGCACGCCGCTGCTGCTCGATGGCCAGCGTGGCGTGGTCAGCGTGGCGCCGCCGGCGGATGAACTGCAACGGGCCCTGGCCGAGCGTGACCTGCGCGAGCAACGCTTGCAGGCCGCCTGGGCCAACCGCTTCGAGCCGGCGGTCACCCGCGATGGCCACGCCGTCGAGGTGTTCGCCAACATCGGCGAGAGCAACGGCATCGCCAAGGTGGTGGAGCAGGGGGCCGAAGGCGTGGGCCTGCTGCGCACCGAGCTGATTTTCATGGCCCACCCCCAGGCCCCGGACGTGGCCACCCAGGAAGCCGAGTACCGCCGCGTGCTCGATGGCCTCGACGGGCGCCCGCTGGTAGTGCGTACCCTCGATGTCGGCGGCGACAAACCGCTGCCGTACTGGCCGATCGCTGCCGAGGAAAACCCGTTCCTCGGCGTGCGCGGCGTACGCCTGACCCTGCAGCGCCCGCAGGTGATGGAAGACCAGTTGCGCGCCTTGCTGCGGGCGGCCGACCAGCGCCCGCTGCGCATCATGTTCCCGATGGTCGGCCAGGTGCACGAATGGCGTGAGGCGCGGGCCATGGTCGAGCGCCTGCGTGCCGAGATCCCGGTAGCCGACCTGCAACTGGGCATCATGGTCGAAGTGCCCTCGGCAGCGCTGCTGGCACCACAACTGGCGCGCGAAGTGGACTTCTTCAGCATCGGTACCAACGACCTGACCCAGTACACCCTGGCCATCGACCGTGGCCACCCCAGCCTCTCGGCCCAGGCCGACGGCCTGCACCCGGCGGTGCTCAACCTGATCGACATGACCGTGCGCGCCGCCCATGACCATGGCAAGTGGGTGGGCGTGTGCGGCGAGCTGGCGGCCGACCCGCAGGCGGTAGCCGTGCTGCTGGGCCTGGACGTGGACGAACTCAGCGTCGCCGCGCGCAGCATTGCCGAAGTCAAGGCCCTGGTCCGCCAGGCCGATCACCAGACGGCCCGCGCCCTGGCGCGCGAGGCCCTGCAACAGGACAGCGCCGCAGCGGTTCGCGCGCTGGTGGAGCGTTACTGAATGGCCAAGATCCTCACCCTCACCCTGAACCCGGCGCTGGATATCACCATCGGCCTGGATACCTTGCGCCCGGGGCAGGTCAACCGCAGCCAGGTACAGCACAGCCACGCCGCGGGCAAAGGGCTGAACGTTGCCCAGGTTCTGGCCGACCTGGGGCACAGCGTCACGGTTGGCGGCTTCCTCGGGCGCGATAACCTGCAGCCGTTCGAGGCGCTGATCGACTGGCGCGGCTTCGCCGACTGCTTTGTCCGCGTGCCGGGCGAAACCCGCAGCAACATCAAGCTGGTCGAGGCCGATGGCCGTGTCACCGACATCAATGGCCAAGGTCCGGAAGTTGACGAAGCGGCACGAAGTGCATTGCTGCGCCGCCTGGCGCAGATCGCCCCGGGCCACGATGCGGTGGTGGTGGCTGGCAGCCTGCCGCGCGGGATCAGCCCCGAGTGGTTCCGCCAGTTGCTCGAACAGCTCAAGGCGCAAGGCCTCAAGGTAGCCCTGGACAGCAGTGGCGAAGCCCTGCGTGCCGGCCTGCAGAGCTCGCCCTGGCTGGTCAAGCCCAATACCGATGAGCTGGGCGAGGTACTCGGCCTGGCTGTGGATAACCCGGCGCAGCAGCGCGCCGCTGCCGAGCACCTGCTGGCCAGTGGCGTCGAACACGTGGTGGTGTCGGCGGGCGAGCAGGGCGTCAGCTGGTTCGCCCGCGACCGGGCCGTGCATGCTTGCCCGCCCAAGGTGCAGGTCGCCAGCACGGTGGGCGCAGGTGATTCGCTGGTGGCCGGCATGGTCCACGGTCTGCTGATGGGCGAAGCCCCAGCGCAAACCTTGACCCGTGCCACCGCGATCGCCGCCCAGGCTGTTACCCAGGTTGGTTTCGGCATCCGTGACCGCGAGCAACTGGCGCGCCTGGAAGCCGGTGTGCAACTGACAGAACAACAAGAGGGTTGCCGATGAACATTGCCATTGTCACTGCCTGCCCCAATGGCCAGGTGTCGAGCGTGCTGAGCGCGCGCTTGCTGTCCGCCGCAGCCCAGCGGCGCGGCTGGAGTACCAGCGTCGAAGTGCAGGATGCCGGCCACCCCGAGCGGCGACTGAGCACCACGCAGATTGCCGAGGCCGACTGGGTGCTGGTGGTCAGCACCGGCCCGGTGGACCTGGCCCGTTTCGTCGGCAAGCGCGTGTACCAGAGCACGCCGTCCCAGGCTTTGGCCGACCGTGAAGGCTTCCTCGATGAAGCGGCGGCCAACGCCCAGCTGCTGGCCACAGTGCCAGGCAGCCCGGCCGAAGCAGGCAGCGCTGGCGCACGCATCGTCGCCGTCACGGCTTGCCCGACTGGCGTCGCGCATACATTCATGGCTGCGGAAGCCTTGCAACAGGCTGCGCAGCAACTGGGCTACCAGTTCACCGTCGAGACCCAGGGCTCGGTCGGTGCGCGCAACCCTTTGTCTGCCGAAGCCATCGCCGCAGCTGATGTAGTGCTGCTGGCCGCCGACATCGAAGTGCCCACCGCACGTTTCGCCGGCAAGCGCATCTACCGTTGCGGCACCGGTATCGCCCTCAAACAGGCCCGTGCCACCTTGGACAAGGCCCTGGCCGAAGCCAAGGTGGAAAACAGCAGCGATGCCGCAGCAGTGAGCACGCCAGTGAGGGGCGAGAAGACCGGGGTATACAAGCATCTGCTCACCGGCGTGTCGTTCATGCTGCCGATGGTGGTGGCTGGCGGCTTGTTGATTGCCCTGTCGTTCGTGTTCGGTATCGAGGCTTATAAAGAAGCGGGCACCTTGCCGGCCGCGTTGATGCAGATCGGCGGCGAGGCTGCGTTCAAGTTGATGGTACCGCTGCTGGCGGGATATATCGCCTGGTCCATCGCCGACCGCCCGGGGCTGGCACCCGGCATGATCGGCGGCCTGTTGGCCAGTACCCTGGGCGCCGGTTTCATCGGTGGTATCGTCGCCGGCTTCCTCGCCGGTTACAGCGCCAAGGCCATTGCCCGCTGGGCGCGCCTGCCCAGCAGTCTGGAGGCACTCAAGCCGATCCTGATCATTCCGCTGCTGGCCAGCCTGTTCACCGGCCTGGTGATGATCTATGTGGTCGGCCAGCCGGTGGCGGCGATGCTGGAAGGCCTTACGCATTTTCTCGACAGCATGGGCACCACCAATGCCATTCTGCTGGGCCTGTTGCTGGGTGGCATGATGTGCGTCGACCTGGGCGGGCCGATCAACAAGGCTGCCTATGCCTTCTCGGTGGGGCTGTTGGCCTCGTCGAGCTATGCGCCGATGGCGGCGACCATGGCCGCCGGCATGGTGCCACCCATTGGCCTGGGTATCGCCAGCTTCCTGGCCCGACGCAAGTTCGCCCAGAGCGAGCGCGAGGCGGGCAAGGCGGCCCTGGCGCTGGGGCTGTGCTTCATCTCTGAAGGGGCGATCCCGTTTGCCGCCAAGGACCCGCTGCGGGTAATTCCGGCCAGCGTGGCCGGCGGGGCATTGACCGGGGCATTGTCGATGTACTTCGGCTGCAAGCTGATGGCGCCGCATGGCGGCCTGTTCGTGCTGCTGATCCCCAATGCGATCAACCATGCGCTGTTGTACTTGTTGGCGATCGTGGCGGGTAGCCTGCTGACGGCGGTGGTGTATGCGGTGATCAAGAAAAGCGAGCGGGTGGAGTTGGCGGTGGTGCCGGTGAAGGGCTAGAGACTTCTGTAGGCATTACTGGCCTCTTCGCGGGCACGCCCGCTCCCACAGGTACTGCATGATCTTGAAGCTTGCAGTGAGCCTGTGGGAGCGGGCGTGCCCGCGAAGAGGCCGGAGCAGGTCAACGCCCGTGCTTCTGCCGCAACGGCACAAGCAGATCGCCCAGCCCGTTGTGGTCGATCTCATGCATCAACGCCAATAGCCCACCCAGTTCCCCCGCCGGGAAACCCTTGCGTGCAAACCAGGCCAGGTAATCACCTGGCAGGTCGGCAATGATTCGTCCCTGGTACTTGCCAAATGGCATGGTGCGGGTCACCAGCAGTTCGAGGGTTTCCGGCTTCATCATCGGCGCACCTGGCTGTTGAAAAGCGCCGACCATACTGCAATCTGCACGAAGGCCCAAGCGGCAATCATGCAGAACGCCGGTTTCAGCATTTACTCTTGTCATCATATCTATTTGATTTAAAAGTATTTTATTGAGAGCACAAGGTTGGCACGAACGCTGCTCCCTTACAGATGACTATCACCTGCCAAGGAGTTCGTATCATGAGCAATCCCAACAAAGACGTGATCGATGTGCTCAACGACCTGATCGAGTACAGCAAGGATGGCGAGAAAGGCTTCAAAGCCTCGGCCGATGATGTGAAGAACCCCGAACTGAAAGCGTTCTTCGTTCAACGTGCCGGTGAGTGTGCCAATGCTGCCGGTGAACTGCAGAGCGAGGTGCGCCGCCTGGGGGGCGACCCGGAAACCTCCACCAGCATCAGCGGTGACCTGCATCGGGGTTGGGTCAACCTCAAGGCGATGGTGACCGGCAAGGATGAGGAAGCGGTGCTGAACGAGGTGGAGCGGGGCGAGGACCATGCCCTCAAGGCCTACAAGGAAGCCCGTGAGAAACTGGTGAAGCTGGGCCGCGGCGCCAGCGACCAGACCTACACCCTGGTGGAAAAACAGCTGCAAGGCGTGCAGCGCAACCATGACCAGGTCAGGGCCCTGCGCAACGCCGCGCGCGCCCGCGCCTAGTCGGCAGGCCCCTCTACCCGGTTGCGGCCTTTGGCCTTGGCCCGGTAGAGCGCTTCGTCCGCAGCACCCAGCACCCTCGCCAGGTCGTGCTGGGTGCCCGACAGGCCGATACCGATGCTCACGGTGACCGAGTGGGCATCGTCGGCAAACGGCGCCAGCGCCTCGACGCGGGCGCGGATGCGCTCGGCCAGCAGTCTCGCACCGGCCAGGTCGGTTTCCGGCAGCACTACCTGGAACTCCTCACCGCCATAGCGCGCCGCCAGATCGGCCGGGCGACGGATGCACGCCTCGATGGCCTTGGCCACTTCGCGCAAGGCATGGTCGCCACCGGCGTGGCCATGGCGCTGGTTGAAGGCCTTGAAGTGGTCAACATCCACCATCAGCACCGCCAACGGCGTGCGGTTGCGCTGGGCGCGGGCCCATTCCTGGCGCAGTACCTGATCCAGGTGGCGGCGGTTGGCCAGGCCGGTCAGGCTGTCGGTAGCGGCAAGGGTCGCCAGGCACTGTTCGGCCTCCTGGCGGCGGCGCAATTCGCGCCCCAGCAACAGGGTCAGCCAGAGAATTCCTACGCACAGTACGCCGGTGGCGACGCTGACGACGATCGCCGTGCGGCGCCAGGACTGGAACACCTCCTCGGCGGAGTGAGCCACCAGCACGATCAGCGGCAGCTGCGGGACTCGGGCAAAGGTGTACATGCGCAGCGTGGCACTACTGCCGGAGCGGGCGGTGAAACTACCGCTCTGTTCGTTGAGTATGCGCTTGAAATTGGCGCGATTGGCGTAGTTGGTGCCTATAAGCGGATCTTGTGGCCGTGATGGCTGGCGGGCGAGCAGCTGTCCGTCGGCGTTGAACAGGCTGATGTTGCTGTCATCACCGATATCCAGTCGCCGGAACAGGTCGCTGAAGTAAGACAGGCGCAGCGCACCCGCTGCCAGACCAGCGAACTCGCCATTGGGGCCGGAGATGCGCCTGCTGAAACTGATGCACCAGTCCTGGTCGCCGAGCGTAGCCTTGAACGGTGGGCCCACCAGCAGTCCGAGGTTGGGGTTGTGCAGGTGTGCCTGGAACACCCCGGTGTCGCCGAAGTTGGCCCGGCGTGGCACGCTGCTGGTGGAATCGCCTACCACGTTGCCTTGCTTGTCCAGCCACAGCACGTCACCGCGCTTGCGGTCGACGAAGGCTTCATTGAAGAGCAGGCGTTGGCGCACCGGGGCGGGAATTTCCGGCAGCTCCTTGCGCCCGACCGCCCAGATCAGGCCCTGCAGTGACTGGTCGTAGAGTTCGACGTTGCGCAGGATGTCGCTTTCGATCAGCTGGACGATATTGTTGGACGAGCGGATCGCCGACAGCTCGACATTGTCGCGCTCACGCGCCAGCAGGTAGCTGACGATGGCCACAATGGCGAGCACGGCAAGGCAACTGCCCAGGTTGAGGATCAGCTCGGGGTGCGATCTGTAGAGTGCGAAACGCGGTGGTCGGGGGGTCATGCTCGCTACTGCGTGGGCAGGGCCATTCGCGGCGGCGACATTCTAGGGAAGCGGGGATTGTCGAACAACATTTGTCCGACGGAATCACGGTATACCTTGTTTTGGACTGTCCACAAGCCCCTGTGGGAGCGGGTTCACCCGCGAAGAAACCAACGCGGTGTCTGGCACCGGCTTCGCCGGTGTTCGCGGTGTACG
>NZ_JAMBDI010000074.1:0-17521 GCF_036858055.1 Pseudomonas sp. SF2
GTCGTACACCGCGAAGAGGCCAGTACAGACAATGGCTAAGGCGGCAGGCGAATGATCAAAGGCTCCTGCTGTTGCTTCACCTGCTGCTCAACCGGTTGTTCAGCCGGCCGCGGCGCACTGGCCAGCAAACTGTCCTCGACCTGCCCCGACAGGTAATACACCCCTGCCATGGCCCCGCTCTGGCGGTTCTCCATCAGTTCCTGCCATTCCTGGCTCAGCGCCACGTTGAGGATCACCCGCAGCTGCTCGACCATCTGCGGGTGTTCGCGGTCATGGGTCATGATTCCGTAGCCGGCTGCCGCAATCGAAATCATCGCCCCCGCCACCTTGCCCACCGCTGACGCCACGGCGCTGGCGATGCCGCGCGGGGCCAGGGTGGCGCCGAGTTTTTCGCTGGCCTGGTTGGCTACCGAGTTCAGCCCGACATCGGTCTTCCCGGGGCCCTTGCTGGCCTGCTGGTGGAGGTGTTGGCGCATGGCTTGCCAGGCCGGTTGCTGGGCCAGCGACTTGGCCCGCAGCAGTTGATACAGGCTGGCATTACGCGCATCTGGCGGCCCCAGGGCGATGGCGGGAATGCGGTTGAGGCGCTGGCTGAACTGCTCGGGGGGCGCGTTGTAGCGGCTGATGATGGCCGGCAGCTGCTGGCCGAGCAGTTGCAGGTACAGCTCGCAGGCACGGTCGCGGATGCCTTCGGGGTTGATCTGCTCGGCCACCGGTTCGATCACCCGCTTGTGGTACTGCTCCTGCAGGTACAGCGCCAGACGTTTTTCTGCCGGCTCCCGGCCTTCGCCGCTGTCGATCTTGTACCAGGCCACCTTGAGGGTCAGCCACTGCTGGGTCCAGTAGCCGGTGAACCAGGGGATGAAGTCGCTTTCGGTGCGCCGCTGTACCTGTTCCTTCCACACCCGCATGGAGCGCCGGGCATAGTCGTTGGCCGAGCTGGCGGCGCCGACCGAGGCGTCGATCAGTTCCTGGTCGATGCGTTGCCAGGTGGCGGGGGTGAGCACCACGGGTGGCGGCGGGGCAGGTGGAGGCTTGCCTGCGCAGCCGGCCAGGGCCAGCAGCAGGCACAGCAGCAGGAGGACTCGAGTGCTCACGCAACCGCCTCCCTGATAGAGGCTGGGGTGGTTCTCGGAGTATAGGGTGGGGTTGAGGGGGCTGCCGTGCAGCCCATCGCCGGCAGCGGCCCGGGTCAATCCAGGTCGAGCTTTTCTTCCAGGCGGTCGAGGTGCTTGTGCATCAGCCCTAGCGCCGCCTCGGCATCACCGTGCTCCACGGCATCGATGATCGCCGCATGTTCCTCCCACGCGCAGTGGTCGCAGCACGGCGACTCGTAGCGGGCGATGATCAGCGAGGTCATCGGCACCAGGCCATTGAGAAACCGCGCCAGTGGCGCATTGGCGGCCACTTGCGCCAGTTTCAGGTGAAACTCGCCGCCCAGGCGAATCGCCGCACAACGCTCGCCGTTTTCATGGTGCTGGCGCTCGCGTTCCACCAGTTGCCGCAGCTGGCGAATCTGCACTGGCCGGGCGCGTTGCGCGGCCAGGGTGATCAGCGTGGTTTCGGCCAGGCGCCGGGCGCTGAGCACCTGGCGTGCCTGCTCCGGGTCGGGCGCGGCCAAATGCGCAGTGTGGCTGGGGCGCTGCACCACCACCTGCTGGTCGGACAGGCGCCCGAGCACGCGGCGGATCACTGTACGGCTGACACCAAAGGCATGGCCCAGCGCCTGTTCGGGCAACAGGCTGCCAGGTGGCAGGCGCTGTTCGAGGATGGCATCGAACAGCCGCGGGTAGATCTGCTCGGCCGACAGGCGGGTTTCGCCAGCCGCGAGCAGGGTCGGCAAGTGGGGGGCGGCGTTCATGGTCGCTCTCCTTGGGTCATGGATGCGGGTGTTCGTCCGGGATGTTCAACGGGATGCCCATGCGCAGCCCTTCGGCCAGGATGTGCTGGCGCATCTGGGCGCTGGCCTGGGCGCTGCTGCGTTCACGTATGGCACGCACCACCGCTTCGTTCTCCTTCAGCCGTGCGGCCAGGTGCTCTGGCGAATTGCGCAGCATGTCGGCGCTCTGCTTGAGGGCATTGCCGGTCTGTTGCACCACGCTCTGGAAGATCGGGTTGGTGGTCAGGGCGAACAGCGCTTCATGGAAAGCGATATAGGCGCGGACTCCGGCTTCGCTGTCATCGGCCTCCAGCGCTTCACGCATGTCCATCAGGGTCAGGCGCAGCTGGCCGATGTCCTGGCTGTTGGCCGACTGCGCCACCAGGCCGACGATGAAGGGTTCAAGGGTGTAGCGCAGCTCCAGCACGTCGGCCAGGCTGGCTGCGGTGCTGGTGTCCAGGCTCGGTTCCTGGCCTGCAGCGTCGGCATCCAGCACCAGCACGCCCTTGCCTGGCAGCGAGCGCACCAGGCCCAGGGTTTCCAGCACGGTCACCGCTTCGCGCAGGCTGGGGCGGCTGATGCCCAGTTGTTCGGCCAGCTCGCGCTGGCCTGGCAGCATGTCGCCGGTACGCCATTGGCCGCGGGCGAGGGCCTGGCGCAGTTTTTCCACCACTGAGTTGACGACGGTCGATGAGCTGATCACGGTTCGCTCCTGGAAGGGCCGGCGTCGGTGCCGGCCACGTTCGCTCAGAATTCCTGTTGATGGGGGTTGGGCTGCTTGCGTGGCGTGGGGGCGAAGCCGGGTTTGCCGTCGAGCACGTTGTGCGCACGCTCCAGGTCGATGTCCTTCTCCCAGCGGGCGATGGCCACGGTGGCCACGCAGTTGCCGATCAGGTTGGTCAGCGCCCGGCCGATGCCCATGAACCAGTCCACCGCCAATACCAGTACCAGGCCGACCACCGGGATCGCCGGCACGGCGGTCAGGGTAGCGGCGAGGATCACCAGCGCCGAGCCTGGGATGCCGTGAGCCCCCTTGGAAGTCACCAGCGACACCAGCAGGATGGTCAACAGGTCGGTCATTGCCAGTGGCGTGCCGGTGGCGTTGGCAATGAACACGATGGCCAGGGTCAGGTAGATGGAGAAGCCATCGAGGTTGAACGAATAGCCGGTGGGGATCACCAGGCCGACGGTGGAACTGCCGATGCCCAGGTGCTCCAGCTTGCGCATGATCTGTGGCAGTACGGCGTCGGACGAGGCGGTGCCCAGCACGATGGTCAGCTCTTCACGCAGGTACTTGATCAGCGGCAGCAGCTTCAGGCCCGACAGGCGCATGACCGTGCCCAGCACGATCAGTACGAAGCCGGCGCAAGTCAGGTAGAACAGCGCCACCAGCCCACCCAGGTGTTGCAGCGATTCCAGGCCGTACTTGCTGGTGGTGAAGGCGATGGCGCCGAACACGCCGATGGGGGCCAGGCGCACGATCATGCCCATGATGCGGAAGATCACGTGGCTCAGCTCGTTGATCAGTCGCGAGATGCCGGCTGCGGAATCGCCCACCAGGTTCAGTGCGCTGCCGAACAGTACCGAGAACAGCAGCACCTGGAGAATGTTGTTGTCGGCGAAGGCGCCGATCACCGAGGTGGGGATCAGGTCCATGAAGAACGCCGTCGCGCCATGGATGTGCTGGCCGCGCTCGGCCAGGCTGCTGGCGTCGGCGCTGGACAGTTGGTCCAGGTGGATGTTGGCGCCGCTGCCGATGCCGCTGGTGAAGGCGAACACCAGGCCGATCACCAGTGCCAGGGTGGTCAGCACTTCGAAGTAGATCACCGACTTCAGGCCGATGCGCCCGACCTTTTTCAGGTCGCCGGCACCCGAGATGCCGCTGACCACCACGCAGAACACGATCAGGCCGATGAGCATCTTGATCAGCTTGATGAAGCCGTCGCCAAGGGGTTTGAGTTGCAGGGAGAGGTCGGGGAAGCTGAGACCGCAGGCGATGCCGAGGGCAAGGCCGAGCACGACTTGCAGGAAGATCGAACGCGAGCACCATTTGAGCATGGGAGGGATCTCTGATCGGTGTCCTTGCTTCGGTAGCCGCACGGGGCGAAAGAGCGCAGGACTTAATTATTGTGGTCTTACCGGTTTGTTCAGTGCGAAGCCATGAAAGCGCGAAAAATCCTACATTGCAAGGATTTTTGGCCTTACCGGTCTGACCAGTTATGGGGCAATCCGGCCTGCCGGGCTCTGGTTCGGTGCATGGGGTTGGATCGGCAGTTCGCAGGCGAACCGCCGATCCCACAGGGACTGCGCACATGAATCAGATCAGGCTTTGGCCAGTGCCTGTGCACAGCTGCAATCAGCTTGCCAAGCGCCACGCCGACTTCAAAATTTTTGATAACGCTATGATTCGTAAGGTTTATTTGCATTATGTGGCTGACCTCGTAGAATCCGCGCCCGACCGGGAAGTCACTAAAGGGCCGATTACGGGGTATTCATCCTGGTAATCGCCCGCGAGCAGGCTCCTGGCGTTTAAATGAATGGAGTCTCATTGTGCGTCTCAACCTTCCGGTCACCCCGGTCGAGCAACGTTTCCCACCTGATCAACGGCTGATTTCCGCTACCGACATCGCCAGCCTGATCACTTACTGCAACCCCGAATTCGCCGCCATCAGTGGGTACAGCGAGGCCGAACTGATCGGCAGCCCGCACAACCTGGTGCGTCACCCGGACATGCCGCCGGCGGTGTACGCGTTGATGTGGCGCTACCTGAAGGCCGGCAAGAGCTGGATGGGCATCGTCAAGAACCGCTGCCGCAATGGTGACTACTACTGGGTCAATGCCTATGTCACACCCATCCTCGAAGCCGGGCGGGTGGTTGGCTATGAGTCGGTGCGGGTCTGCCCCACGCGTGAGCAGGTGGCCCGTGCCGAGGCCCTGTATGCGCGCTTGCGCAATGGCCAGGCGGTGTTGTCGTGGCCACGTCGGCTGATGCTGCTGGCGCAGGCCCTGGCCCTGCCGCTGGCGAGCGGGCTGCTGGCGCTGGGCGCCAACCAGCTGTGGCCAGGCCTGGTGGGGCAGGGGCTGACCGTAGGGCTGTTGGTGGCCTATGGCCTGTGGGCGCGCGATGCCGTCGGGCGGCAGATGCAGCAGGTTGTGCAGGGGGCCGCCGGCACTTTCGCCGACCCGATCGCGGCCTTGACCTACAGCGACCTGCCCGGTGCCGCCGGGCAACTGGAACTGATGCTGATCAGTGAGGAGGCACGGCTGAAAACCGCGCTGACCCGGTTGAGCGACCTCGCGGCGCAAATGGCCGTGGCTGCCCATGATGCCGGGCAGTTGTCCCGCAGTACCGAGTCGGCCTTGCTGGAGCAGCGTGCGGAAACCGACCTGAGCGCCACCGCCATGAACCAGATGGCAGTGTCCATCGGTGAAGTGGCCAGGCATGTGCAGCTGACCGCCGCCGAGGCCCACACCGCGCATCTGCTGGCCGAGCAGGGCAGCCAGGTGGCCGATGCCAGTGGCGCGGCGATTCGCACCCTGGCCGGTACCGTGGCCCAGATCAACCAGGCGGTCAGCCACCTGGCTGGTCAGACCGGTGCAATCGCCGAGGCCACCGGGATGATCCGCGGCATTGCCGAGCAGACCAACCTGCTGGCCCTCAACGCAGCCATCGAAGCGGCCCGTGCGGGCGAGCAGGGCCGCGGCTTTGCCGTGGTCGCCGACGAAGTGCGGGCACTGGCCGACAAGACCCGGCAGTCTACCTTGCACATCCAGGCCATCATCGATGCCCTGCGCAGTGGCGCCGAGGAAGCCGTGGCGATCGCCAGCCAGGGCATCGACGGTGCCGAGCAGGGCGTTGCCCAGGTGCAGGAAGCCCGGCAGGCGCTGCATGGCATTCGTGACGCGGTGCAGCGCATCAGCGACATGAGCCAGCAGATGGCCACGGCCTCGCAGCAGCAGTCGGCAGTAGCCGCAGACGTTTCACGGCAGATCAATGGCGTGGCCGGCATTGCCCAGCACAGCGCCCACAGCGCCAACGCTGCCGCTTCGCGCGGCGCCGAACTGGAAGAGGTGTGCGCCGGATTGCGCGCCCTCGTGGAGCGCTTCAACCGCTAAGGCAGGATGCTTTATGGATGACATCTATCGTGCGGCCGTGGACGCGGCCGCGATTTTTTCCGAAACCGACCTGCGTGGGACCATCACCTACGTCAACCAGCAGTTCTGCAGCATCTCGGGCTACAGCCACGAGGAGCTGCTGGGCGCCAACCACCGCATTCTCAACTCCGGCCTGCACGAGCCGGAGTTCTTCGTCGGCATGTGGCGGGCGTTGGCCGCCGGCCGGGTATGGAAGGGCGAGATCTGCAACCGCGCCAAGGATGGCTCGCTGTACTGGGTCGACAGCACCATGGTGCCGCTGGTCGACCCGCTAACCGGCCTGGTGCGCAAGTACGTGTCGATCCGTTTCGACGTCACCGAGAAGCGCCAGCTGCTGCATGCCTTGCAATGGCGGGTGGGCCACGACGTGCTCACCGGCCTGCCCAACCGCGCTTACCTGTCCGACCTGCTGAACCAGGCCCTGGCCTACTCGCGCCGTGAAGACATTCCGCTGGCGGTGTGCATGCTCGACCTGGATGGCTTCAAGGCGGTCAACGACGGCTACGGGCATGCCATTGGCGACCTGCTGCTGGTCGAGGTGGCGCAGCGGCTGAAGCACATACTGCGCGGTGGCGACGCGGTGGCCCGGCTCTCGGGAGACGAGTTCGTGCTGATCTTGCGCGACGTCGACGAAGACCGCCAGCTGCATGCGGCGCTGCGTCGGGTGCTGCAGGCACTGGCGGCGCCCTATGTGGTGCGCGAGCACCGCCTGTCGCTTAGCGCCAGTATTGGCGTGACCCTGTACCCGCAGGACGACGAGGACGCCGACACCTTGGTGCGCCATGCCGACCAGGCCATGTACGTTGCCAAGCAGCGTGGGCGCAACCGCTATCACCTGTTCGACGTGTCCCAGGAACAGGAGCTCAAGGCTACCCATCAGACCGTGGCGCGGGTGCGCCGGGCCCTGCACAACGGCGAGCTGTGCCTGTATTACCAGCCCAAGGTCAACTTGCGCAGCGGCCAGGTGCTGGGTTTCGAGGGCTTGTTGCGCTGGCAGCGGCCAGGCCGTGGCCTGGTACCGCCTGGCGATTTCCTGCCTTGGGTGGAGCAGACCGACCTGATCGTGGAAATCGGCGAGTGGGTGCTCGTCCAGGCGCTGAACCAGCTCCAGGTGTGGCAGCACCAGGGGCGGCCCTGGTCACTGAGCGTGAATATCGCCGCGCGGCATTTGCAGCGCAGTGACTTTGCCGAACGCCTGCAGCAGTTGCTGGCGGCGCACCCGGAGGTGGACCCGGCGCGGCTGGACCTGGAAATCGTCGAGTCGGTGGCCATCGACAACCTGCAGCATGTCAGCCGCTGCCTCGATGCCTGCCGCGCGCAGGGTGTGCGTTTCTCCCTGGACGACTTCGGCACCGGCTATTCGTCGCTGAGTTACCTGAAGCGCTTGCCGACCCAGACGATCAAGATCGACCAGTCGTTCGTGCGCGACATCCTGCATGACCAGGACGACCTGGCGCTGACCAGGGCGGTGATCGGCCTGGCGCGGGCGTTTGGCCGTGAGGTGATTGCCGAAGGGCTGGAGAGCGTCGAGCACGGCCGGGTACTGATGGGCCTGGGCTGCGAGCTGGCGCAGGGTTACTGCATCGCCCGGCCGATGCCGGCCAGTGCGGTGCAAGCCTGGGCGCAGGCCTATCGGCAGCCGGCGCAATGGCGCGATCCTTGATAACACGTCAGCGGGTTGGAGAGGGGAGCTTTGCCCATACCGGCTTTTACAGAATTGCTCATTGAATTGGCAGGGACCCTGTGGGAGCGGCTTTAGCCGCGAACACCGGCGCAGCCGGTGCCATGCACCGCGTTGGGTTGTGTGCGGCCAAAGCTGCCCCCAAAGGGATATCCCGGACGTTGAGACGGGGGCTTGCCTGAGCCGGCGATGAGGCCGGTACAGACCAGGGCGATCATCGCTCACGCAACCGCTTGTACAGCGTGGTGCGGCTGATGCCAAGCCTGCGCGCCACCGCTGAAAGGTTGCCGTTGGCTTGCGCCACCAGCGCGTGCAGGTCCGCCTCTTCGGTCGCGACCGGCACAGGCACTTGCGACTCGGCGAGAAATCCCGCAGGCAAGTGTTCCAGGCCGACCGGCCCGTTACCCGCCAAGGCCAGTGCCACCTGCAGCACACTCACCAGTTCGCGCACGTTACCTGGCCAGGGGTGCCGATCGAACAGCTCGATAATGGCCGCAGGCAGCCGCGCGGGTTGCCCGGGGTCGCGGTAGCGCGCATGCACCTGCTCGATCAGCTGTCGGCGGTCACTGCGCTCGCGCAGCGGCGGCAACACCACCGCCAGCCCGGCGATGCGGTAATACAGGTCCTGGCGAAAGCGCCCGGCGCGCACCTCTTCGGCCAGGTCGCGGTTGCTCGCCGACACCACGCGGATATCCACTGCCACCGGTTCGCCGCTGCCCAATGGCTGGATGCTGCGCGACTGCAGCACGCGCAGCAGGCGGGCCTGGGTGGGCAACGGCATGTCGCCGATTTCATCGAGGAACAGGATGCCGTGGTGGGCCTTGCGGATCAGCCCCGGGTTGCCCTTCTGGTGGGCGCCGGTGAACGCGCCCTTGTCGTAGCCGAACAGCTCCGATTCCACCAGCTCGGCCGGGATCGCCGCGCAGTTGACCGCGACCAGCGGCTGGCTGGCGCGGCTGCTGGCCCGGTGCAGGGTGTCGACGAATACCTCCTTGCCGACGCCCGTTTCACCCTGTACCAGCACCGGGATGTCCTTTTCCAACAGCAGGCAGGCCTGTGCCAGAGCCTTCTCCAGGCGTGGCTCAGCGTTGCTGGCGGCGGGGCGGCTGGGGGCCGCGCGCGGCGGCTGCCACTGGCAGTGAAAGCGGTTGCGCCCGATGGCTTGCAGGGCGAAGGGCTGTTGCCGGGGATGGCTGAGCAGCTGTTGCAGGGGCAACTGGAACAGTTGTGCGATGTTCTGCTGCAGCGGGTTGCCGCCGAGCAGGGTGTCGGCCCGGTGATTGGCGGCCAGCACCTGCCCGTGCTCATCGAACACCAGCAGGCCGGCCCAGGGGCTGTCGAGGTTGTCGGAGGCGCTGTTGAAGATCAGTTGCGCGTGCTGGTCGGCATGCTCGGCGAGGATCAGGCGGTTCTCCAGGCTCTGGCCCATCATGCGTACCAGGCCCAGCGTCTGGCTGGCTGGCAGATAGCCGTCGCTGGCCACATCGAGCACCCCGACCAGTTGCCGCGCAGCGTCGAACAGCGGCGCGGCGGCGCTGGACATATAGCGGTTCTGGCGCAGGAAGTGCTCGTCCTGACCGACATGGATCGCCTCGGCGCAGACCAGTGCGGTACCAAGGGCATTGGTGCCGACGCCGCGCTCGTGCCAGTGGGCACCGGCGCTGAAGCCATGCTGCTGGCGCGGCTCGATGAAACGCCGCGAGCCCCAGCTGTCGAGCAGGCAGCCGCTGGCATCGGCCAGCATCACCAGGTAGCTGGCATTGCCCAGCAGGTGCGCATACTGCGGCAGCACCGCTTCCCGGGTCAGGCGCAGCAGGGCCTGGCGCCGCTCCAGCAGGGCGCTCAGCTCGGCGTGGGTCAGGCAGTCGAAGTCCGGGGCGTGCTGGGGTTGCAAACCGTGGTCGCGGCAGCGGGCCCAGGAGGCCTGGATCAGTTGGGCATGGGGTGAAGCGGATGCGGCCATGGGCCTGTCCTGTGTGATTGTTGTCATGGGGCCGACCGCTGTTCAGTGTTGTGCACGGTTGTTCAATGTCAAACCGGCAAGTGTTCAGTTGTTCAGTGCTTGTGTTCATTTGTGAACCTGCGATTGGCCGGGGCTTGCCTGGCAGGCCCCGGGTCAGACGGTTGCGGTGCAACTGGCACGAAACTGGCTGTGCCCGGCAGACAACAACCACAAGAAGGCCACGCCATGTCTCTGGTGCTGGAACAGGTCAGCCGCAGCGTCGACAACCAGGCCTGGATCGTCGATGCCTCACTGCGTTTCGAGCCCGGCTCGTTCAACGTGCTGCTGGGCCGCACCCTGGCCGGCAAGACCAGCCTGATGCGCCTGATGGCCGGGCTCGACCGCCCGGACCGGGGGCGGGTGCTGATGGATGGCCAGGACGTGACTGGCGTGCCGGTGCGCCAGCGCAATGTGTCGATGGTGTATCAGCAGTTCATCAATTACCCGACCCTCAACGTGTACGAGAATATTGCGTCACCGCTGCGCCAGGCACGCATGGCCGAGCCCGAGATTCGCCGGCGGGTGCAGGAAACCGCCGAGATGCTGCGCATCGAAGCCTACCTGCAGCGCCTGCCGCTGGAGCTGTCCGGTGGCCAGCAGCAACGCACGGCGATGGCTCGGGCGCTGGTCAAGGATGCCTCGCTGATCCTGTTCGACGAGCCGCTGGTCAACCTCGACTACAAGCTGCGCGAGGGCCTGCGCCAGGAACTGCGCGAACTGTTCGCGGCGCGCCACTGCATTGCCGTGTATGCCACCACCGAGCCCAACGAGGCGCTGGCACTGGGCGGCACCACCACCCTGGTGCATGAGGGCCGTATCGTCCAGAGCGGGCCTACCGCCGAGGTCTACCAGCGTCCGGGCAGCGTGCTGGCTGCCGAGCTGTTTTCCGAACCACCGATCAACCTGGTGCCTGGCCGTATCAGCGGCAACGATGTGAGCCTGGCCCAGGCCGTGCACTTTGCCCGCAATGCCGACTTGCGGCCGCTTGCCGAGGGTGACTACCGCTTTGGCGTACGGCCCAGCCACATCAGCCTGGTGCCGGCTCACGACGACGACCTGGAATTGTCGGTGCTGGTGGAGCTGGCCGAGATCAGTGGTTCAGAAACCTTCCTGCATGTGCGCAACGAACATTGGCGCATGATCCTGCACCTGCCAGGGGTGCACGAATACCAGGTGGATACGCCGATCCGCGTGTTCATCCCTACCCACAAGCTGTTCGTGTTCGACAGCGCCGGGGCGCTGGTGCAGGCCCCGGGGCTGCGCCAGGCAAGGAGAGGGTGATGGCCGAAATTCGCCTGCGCCAACTGGCGCACAGCTACAGCCGGCAGCCCGCCAGCGAGGCGGACTATGCCCTGCACGCGCTGGAGCATGTGTGGGAGCAGGGCGGTGCCTACGCCTTGCTCGGGCCGTCGGGCTGCGGCAAGTCGACCTTGCTCAACATCATTTCCGGGCTGCTGACACCGTCCCACGGCGAGGTGCTGTTCGACGGCAAGCCGGTCAACCAGCTGTCACCGCAGGCACGCAACATCGCCCAGGTGTTCCAGTTCCCGGTGGTGTACGACACCATGACGGTGTTCGACAACCTGGCGTTTCCCTTGCGCAACCAGGGGCTGGACGCAGCCCGGGTGCAGGCCCGGGTGGAGGAGATTGCCGAGGTGCTTGATCTGTCGGCCGTGCTGCGCAAGAAGGCGCGCAACCTCAGTGCCGACGAAAAGCAGAAGGTCTCCATGGGCCGTGGGCTGGTGCGCGATGACGTGTCGGCGATCCTGTTCGATGAGCCGCTGACGGTGATCGACCCGCACCTGAAGTGGAAGCTGCGGCGCAAACTCAAGCAGATCCACGAGCAGTTCAACATCACCATGATCTACGTCACCCACGACCAGTTGGAGGCCTCGACGTTCGCCGACAAGATCGCGGTGATGCATGGCGGGCGCATTGTCCAGTTCGGTACCCCGCGCGAACTGTTCGAACGACCGCGGCATACCTTCGTCGGTTACTTCATCGGCAGCCCGGGGATGAACCTGATCGAGGTGCGCGCCGAAGCGGACGGGGTGGTGTTCGGCGATATTCACCTGGAGCTGCCCGACGGCTTGCGCGAGCGCCTGGCAGCGACGGCGGGCGGGCGCCTGCAGGTGGGCATCCGCCCGGAATTCGTGCAGCTGTGGGACAGCCCGTTCGATGACGCCTACCCGGCGCGGGTGCTGGACATCGAGGACCTGGGCACCTACCGCATCGTCACCCTTGAACTGGGCGGTGTGGCGCTCAAGGCGCGCCTGGGCGAGGACCGCCCGCTGCCGGTGGACCAGGCCTGGGTCAGCCTGCCGGCGCAGTGGCTGATGCTGTACCTGGACGATGTGCTGCTGGAGGCCGGGCCATGAACAAGGTGCCGAACAACAAGGCCTGGTGGCTGGTGCTGCCGGTGTTCCTGCTGGTGGCATTCAGTGCGGTGGTGCCGATGATGACGGTGGTCAACTACTCGGTGCAGGACATCTTCGACCAGTCCAACCGCTACTTCGTCGGCGCCGACTGGTACCGCCAGGTGCTGCGCGACCCGGCGCTGCACGATGCACTGCTGCGCCAGTTCATCTATTCCGCCTGCGTGCTGCTGATCGAGATCCCGCTGGGCATCGCCATTGCCCTGACCATGCCGACCAAGGGGCGCATGGCTTCGGTGTGCCTGATCGTCATGGCCATCCCGTTACTGATCCCGTGGAACGTGGTCGGCACCATCTGGCAGATTTTCGGCCGTGCCGATATCGGCCTGCTCGGCGCCACCCTGGCCAAACTCGGGGTCAGCTACAACTACGCCGGCGACCCGTTCGACGCTTGGCTGACCGTGCTGGTGATGGATGTGTGGCACTGGACGTCGCTGGTGGCGTTGCTCTGTTACTCAGGGCTGCGCGCCATTCCCGATGTGTACTACCAGGCTGCGCGCATCGACCGCGCCTCGGGCTGGGCGGTGTTCCGCCATATCCAGTTGCCCAAGCTGAAGAACGTGCTGCTGATCGCGGTGATGCTGCGCTTCATGGACAGCTTCATGATCTACACCGAGCCCTTCGTGCTGACCGGTGGCGGGCCCGGCAACGCCACCACCTTCCTCAGCCAGACCCTCACGCGCATGGCTGTCGGGCAGTTCGACCTGGGCCCGGCGGCGGCGTTCTCGCTGGTGTACTTCCTGATCATCCTGCTGGTGTCGTGGCTGTTCTACACAGCCATGACCCATGCCGACAAGGACTAGGCCATGAGCACACGCAAATCGCTGGCCCTGCTGCTGTACTTCTTCTTCCTGCTGGTGCCGATCTACTGGCTGCTGAACATGTCGTTCAAGAGCAACACCGAGATCCTCGGCGGCCTGACCCTGTGGCCACAGGCGTTCACCCTCGACAACTACCGGGTGATCTTCACCGATGCCAGCTGGTACAGCGGCTACATCAATTCGCTGTACTACGTGTGCCTGAACACGCTGATTTCACTGCTGGTGGCGCTGCCTGCGGCGTATGCCTTCTCGCGCTACCGCTTCCTTGGTGACCGGCACCTGTTCTTCTGGCTGCTGACCAACCGCATGGCGCCACCGGCGGTGTTCCTGCTGCCGTTCTTCCAGCTGTATTCGTCGATCGGCCTGTTCGATACCCATATCGCCGTGGCCCTGGCCCACTGCCTGTTCAATGTGCCGCTGGCGGTGTGGATCCTCGAGGGGTTCATGTCCGGTGTGCCGAAGGAAATCGACGAAACGGCCTACATCGATGGCTACAGCTTCCCGCGCTTCTTCGTGAAAATCTTCATTCCGCTGATTGGCTCCGGCATCGGCGTGACGGCGTTTTTCTGTTTCATGTTTTCCTGGGTCGAGCTGCTGCTGGCGCGCACCCTGACCTCGGTGAATGCCAAGCCGATCGCCGCGGTGATGACCCGAACCGTGTCGGCCTCGGGCATCGATTGGGGTGTGCTGGCGGCGGCGGGGGTACTGACCATCTTGCCGGGCATGCTGGTGATCTGGTTCGTGCGCAACCATGTGGCCAAGGGCTTCGCCCTGGGCCGGGTGTGAGGAGGGCAAGGCATGGAGTGGATGGCCTGGACCTTGCCGACGGCGCTGTTCTTCGCCGCCGTCGGCGTGCTGCTGCTGGGCATGACGCTGCTGGAATTGCGCCGCCCCTGCGTGGAGCGGCGTGGCTTCCTGCCGCTGGTCACCAGCCGTGGCGACCGCTTGTTCATCGGCCTGCTGGCCAGCGCCTACCTGCATTTGCTGGTGGTTGGCGTCAGCGAGTGGCCATTGTGGGTGGCCTCGCTGCTGTCGCTGGCGTGGCTGGTGGTGGTGCTGCGCTGGGGCTGAGCGAGCGGCCCTGTGGGATAACTGAAACGGGAGATCACAATGTTCGACAACAAGTACAACAGGCGACATTTGACCCTGGCGGCGTTGCTGGTACTGGCCAGCGTGCAGGGCACAGCCTGGGCAGACCAGTACGAGGACGCGGCCAAGAAGTGGCTCGGCAGCGAGTTCAAGCCTTCGACCCTTACCCCTGAACAGCAGTTGGCCGAGTTGAAGTGGTTCATAAAGGCTGCCGAGCCGTTCCGTGGCATGAAGATCAACGTGGTGTCGGAAACCATCACCACCCATGAATACGAGTCCAAGGTGCTGGCCAAGGCCTTCAGCGAAATCACCGGTATCCAGCTGACCCACGATTTGCTGCAGGAAGGCGACGTGGTGGAAAAGCTGCAGACACAGATGCAGTCGGACAAGAACATCTATGACGGCTGGGTCAACGACTCCGACCTGATCGGTACGCACTTTCGCTACGGCAAGGTGGAATCGATCACCGACCTGATGGCCAACGAAGGCAAGGACTACACCTCGCCGACCCTGGACCTGAAGGACTTCATCGGCATTTCCTTCACCACCGCGCCGGATGGCAAGGTCTACCAACTGCCCGATCAGCAGTTCGCCAACCTCTACTGGTTCCGTGCCGACTGGTTCGAACGGCCCGAGCTGAAGGCCAGGTTCAAGGAAAAGTACGGCTACGAGCTTGGCGTACCGGTGAACTGGTCGGCCTACGAGGACATTGCCAGGTTCTTCACCGAAGACGTCAAGGAAATCGACGGCAAGCGCGTCTATGGCCACATGGACTACGGCAAGAAAGACCCGTCGCTGGGTTGGCGTTTCACCGATGCCTGGTTCTCGATGGCGGGTGGCGGCGACAAAGGCCTGCCCAATGGTTTGCCGGTGGACGAATGGGGCATCCGCGTGGAGGACTGCCACCCGGTGGGTTCCAGCGTGACCCGAGGCGGCGACACCAACGGCCCGGCCGCCGTCTATGCCACACAGAAATACGTGGACTGGATGCGTGCCTATGCGCCCAAGGAAGCCCAGGGCATGACCTTCTCCGAAGCCGGCCCGGTGCCGGCCCAGGGCAACATTGCCCAGCAGATCTTCTGGTACACCGCGTTTACCGCCGACATGACCAAGCCCGGGTTGCCGGTGGTGAATGCCGATGGCACGCCGAAGTGGCGCATGGCGCCTTCGCCGAAGGGGCCGTACTGGGAGGAGGGCATGAAGCTGGGCTACCAGGACACTGGCTCGTGGACCTTCTTCAAGTCCACCCCCGAGAAGCAACGCCTGGCGGCGTGGCTGTACGCCCAGTTCGTCACCTCCAAGACCGTGTCGCTGAAAAAGACCATCGTTGGCCTCACGCCGATTCGCGAATCGGACATCAACTCCCAGGCCATGACCGAGCTGGCGCCCAAGCTGGGCGGGCTGGTGGAGTTCTACCGCAGCCCGGCGCGGGTACAGTGGACGCCAACCGGTACCAATGTGCCGGATTACCCGCGCTTGGCGCAGTTGTGGTGGAGCCACATCGCCGAGGTGGCCAGTGGCGAGAAGACCCCGCAGGAAGCGCTGGACGGCCTGGCCCGCGACCAGGACCGGATGATGGAGCGCTTGCAGCGGTCCAACGCTCAGGCCAGGTGCGCACCGAAGCTGAACCCGGAGAAGGATGCCCAGTACTGGTTCGACCAGCCCGGTGCGCCGAAACCGAAGCTGGCCAACGAAAAGCCCAAGGGCGAGACGGTCAGCTACAGCGAACTGCTGAAGTCGTGGGAGGCGGCCAGGAAGTGATCGGCTGAATACCGCGCGGGCCTCTTCGCGGGTAAACCCGCTCCCACAGGGACCGTGCAGTCCACGAAGGCTGTGATGTCCCCTGTGGGAGCGGGTTTACCCGCGAAGAGGACGGTGCAGCCATCAAGAAACTCAGCCAAAAAAAACGGCACCTGCCAGAGGTGCCGTTTTCATTCACGCGGTATTACTTGTGCAGCTCTTCCGCCGCATACAGCGTGTTTTCCAGCAGGCATGCCCGGGTCATCGGCCCGACGCCACCTGGCACCGGCGTGATCCAGCCGGCGCGCGGCAGGGCGGTCTCGTAGACTACGTCGCCGACCAGCTTGCCGTCTTCCTGGCGGTTGATGCCCACGTCGATGACAATGGCGCCTTCCTTGATCCATTCACCCTTGACCAGGCCCGGCTTGCCTGCGGCCACGACCACCAGGTCGGCGCGGCCGACGTGGCCGGCCAGGTCCTTGGTAAAGCGGTGGCAGACAGTCACGGTGCAGCCGGCCAGCAGCAGTTCCATGGCCATCGGGCGGCCAACGATGTTGGACGCACCGACGATGACCGCGTTCATGCCGTACAGGTCCTGGCCGGTGCTTTCCAGCAGGGTCATGATGCCCTTCGGCGTGCACGGGCGCAGCAGCGGGATGCGCTGGGCCAGGCGGCCGATGTTGTAAGGGTGGAAGCCGTCCACGTCCTTGTCCGGGCGGATGCGCTCGAGCAGCAGCGAGGCGTCCAGGTGCGCCGGCAGCGGCAGCTGCAGCAGGATGCCGTCGACGGCCGGATCGTCATTGAGGCGGTCGATCAGCTCGGTCAGGGCCTGCTGCGAGGTTTCGCTAGGCAGGTCGAACGCCTGCGAAATGAAGCCGACCTCTTCGCAGTCCTTGCGCTTGTGCGAGACATAGACTTGGGAGGCGGGGTCGGTGCCGACCAGGATCACCGCCAGGCCCGGAGTGCGCAGGCCTTGCTGGCGACGCTCCACGACACGTTGAGCGATCTGCTGGCGCAGGCTGGCGGCGATCGCCTTGCCATCGATTAGGTGTGCAGTCATAGACGCGTGATTAACCATCGAGAAGGAAACAATTAAAGAGGGCGCATTCTCGCACGACACGGGCCAAGGGCAAAGGCGGGTGGTCGGGCAAATCCCCTAAGCCCTTAAATAATTTAAATTTTTTTTAGAAAGGTGTTGACGACTTTCAGGCTCGCCTATAAGATTCGCCGCACTTGTCGGGCACAGCCTAGCACTGGTTGGCGAAGTCGGGCAGAATGAGTGGTTTAGCAGTTATCTGTTAATGTCTCGTTCGGTTAGGCTTCAAGCTTAAGCGCCCGTAGCTCAGCTGGATAGAGCATCCGCCTTCTAAGCGGATGGTCGCAGGTTCGAGTCCTGCCGGGTGCGCCATTAGGCAGCTTTGGCAAGCAAGTAGGCTGTAATGCAATATGGTGGGCGTAGCTCAGTTGGTAGAGCGCTGGATTGTGATTCCAGTTGTCGTGGGTTCGATTCCCATCGTCCACCCCATATTCTTCAAAGGCGCCTCGATAGCATCTGGCGCCTTTGTTTTAAGCGTTACGCGGACGTGGTGAAATTGGTAGACACACTGGATTTAGGTTCCAGCGGCGCAAGCTGTAAGAGTTCGAGTCTCTTCGTCCGCACCATGCTTCTGTAAGGCTGTACCGCAACATCGCAAGACCGCAATATGGTGGGCGTAGCTC
>NZ_JAMBDI010000075.1:0-6306 GCF_036858055.1 Pseudomonas sp. SF2
GGCAAGCCGGGCTCCCACAGGTACAGCACAGACCTCAAGGTTGCGCGTTCCCTGTGGGAGCCCGGCTTGCCGGCGATGGGCTGCGCAGAGCCCCAATGACAGTGACTGACAGGCATTGGCCTCGACCTTGAAACATTTGCTTGCATTTAAAGCGGCAGGTTTTCGATTCTCATTCGTCTTTATCAGTACAGCCCCTCTTTGGCTGGGCACACGCTCGACTCCCCATTGCAGAAGACCGTCAGATGGCCAAATCACCGAAAAAATCCAAATCCAGGCTGTGGTTCCTGGTCCACAGCTGGCTCGCCTTGCCGATCTGGTTCTTTGTCCTGATCGTCTGCTTCACCGGCATGCTCGCCGTGGTCAGCCAGGAAATCGTCTGGCTGGCCGACCCGGCCGTGCGCGCCAACAAGCCCGGCGCCGACGTCGAGCGCCTGAGCTTCCAGCAACTCCTGGAAGCCCTGCACAAGGCCGAGCCGGACATGGTGGTGGAGCGGCTCAACCAGCCCGACGGTTCGCACTTTGCGGTCAAAGCCAATGTCACCTTGCCTGACGGCACCAGCCCGACACTGTATGTAAACCCCTACACCGGGGCCATCCAGGGCAAGACCCCGGACTTCAACTTCGAAGCCTTCACCCGCGCTCTGCACGGCTGGTGGCTGGTGCCGTTCACCAACGGTTTCAGTTGGGGCTGGTACCTGGTGTCGCTGCTCGGCCTGCCCATGCTGGCTTCGCTGGTCACCGGCCTGGTGGTGTACAAGAAGTTCTGGAAGGGCTTCTTCAAGCCGGTGCGCACCGGCCATGGTTCGCGGATTTTCTGGGGCGACCTGCACCGCCTGGCCGGGGTCTGGTCGATCTGGTTCATTGCGGTCATTTCCATCACCGGTACCTGGTTCCTGATCCAGGCGATCCTGGCCGACAACCACATCACCATTTCCAGCCGGCCCGTCGTGCCGGTGATCGCCCGTGAGGACGTGCCGCAAACCCCGACTGGCAGCCCGGCACCGCGCATCGACCTGGATGAAGCGGCACGCATTGCCGGCCTGGCGATCCCGGGGCTGGAAATCAACTTCATCTCGCTACCGGCCACCGCCTACAGCCACGTCACCCTGGCCGGGCCGGGCTGGTACCCGCTGATGTTCCAGAGCGCTTCGGTAAACCCCTACACGCGCAATGTCGACAGCCAGTTCCTGATCAGCGACCGCTCGGCGCTGGAGTTCGTCACCGAGTCCATGCGCCCGCTGCACACCGGTGATTTCGGCGGCCTGCCGATCAAGCTGGTGTGGTTCTTCTTCGGCCTGGTCCTCACCCTGATGGTGTTCAGCGGCTTGCTGATCTGGACCAAGCGCACCGCCCAGGCCACCGCCGCCGCCCTCAAGCGCAGCGAGCGCACGCCGCGCATGACGCGCAATTAAACCCCCGTGGAGATCCGCCCATGAGTCAGGCCCAAGCCGTGCCCGCCAGCCCGCTGAAGCAACGATGGCTGAAGTGGCGTTTTCACCTGAACATCCTGCTGATCCTCATCCCGCTGGGCTTCATGCCCAAGTACTTCGCCGACGCCAAGCTGTTCCGCGGCGAAGCGGGCCTCGGCGCCAATGTGATCAGCGACATCCAGGTCGGCCCCTATACCCTGGACCTGGCCGAACTGCGTGACGAGCCCCCCCGCGCCGACGGCCCGGCCGGCCACTTCAAGGTCTTCAATGCATCGCTGTGCAAGGCCTGCATCAACGGCGTCAAGGCAGCCTACCTGCGCATCGGCAAGCCGCGCAGCCTGCGCGCCGCCGGCACCATTTTCTTCGGTGCACCGTACAACATGGGCACCTCGTTACCGATCCCGCCACGCACCAAGCCCGATGCGCAGATCTGGATCACCCTGGAAGGCTGGGACGGCAGCATGCACCAGGCGTCGGTCCCGCTGGCCAAGGCATCGCCAGCCACCGTGGCCTGGCTCGAGAAACAAGGAGGCAAGAAATGAAGCACGTGATGCGCACCCTCACCCTGCCCTTGCTGGTGCTGGCCGCTGGCCCGGCCCTGGCGCACAACCCGATGTGCGAATGCGAAGAACTGGCCAGCGGCCAGGTCAAGTGCACCGGCGGTTTCTCGGACGGCAGCGGTGCCCCCGGAGTAACCCTGGATGTGATCGGCTACGACGAACAGGTGCTGGTCGGCGGCAAGCTCGGTGATGACTCGACCCTCACCTTCAAGCGCCCGGACGGCGAATTCTACGTGCTGTTCGATGCCGGCCCCGGGCACGTGGTTGAAGTCGACTATGCCGATATCGCCCAGCCATGAGCCGCGCCCAAGTGATCCGCCCGGCCGGTGCCGGGCACGAAACCCTTTACGTGCTGCTGGTCAGCCTGCTGATCGTGGTACTCGCTGCCAGCGTGGTGCTGCTGCGCGGCGAACGTGAGGACGAACAGGCCATTGCCAGCCACCAGATCGACGCCCGTCGCGACCTCACCGCCGCCGAGCAAGGCCTGTACACCGACCTGCGGGTGGCCTTCGACGAGATCCTGCTGCTACGTGAAGAAAACGCCGCCGCGCCCAGCGTACAGGCCCTGGCCGAGGAGGGCCTGCCGCCGTTCGTGGTCGATGCCGGCAGCCAGAGCCGCGGCAGCCACCAATGGTCGTGGCTGGAACCCGGGGCCTACCTGGGCCGCAGCCAGGCCCCGGAAGTGGCCGGCAGCCTGCTGCTGATCCTGCCGGCCGACAGCACCGGCCAGGCCGATGTCTGGCTGCGCCGGGACAGCGCCGCCCTGCCCCCGGACGACCTCGGCCAGGCCGCCCTGATCGCCGCCGGCTGGCAGCAGGTGGTCAGCCACTACGACGCCGGGGTCACCCGCGAACACCGTCACTGAACCCAAGGACTCCCCCATGCTCCGCTCCGCCCTCGCCCTGCTCCTGGCCCTTGCCCTGCCGGCACTGGCCCTGGCCGATAACGGCAAGCCGCTGCGCATCGGCATCACCCTGCACCCCTACTACAGCTACGTGAGCAACATCGTCGGCGACAAGGCCGAAGTGGTGCCGCTGATTCCGGCAGGTTTCAACCCCCATGCCTACGAACCACGGGCCGAGGACATCAAACGCATCGGCACACTGGACGTGGTGGTGCTCAATGGCGTCGGCCATGACGATTTCGCCGACCGCATGATCGCCGCCAGCGAAAAGCCCGGCATCAACACCATCGAGGCCAACCAGAACGTACCGTTGCTGGCAGCCACCGGCATTGCTGCCCGTGGCGCCGGCAAGGTGGTCAACCCGCACACCTTCCTGTCGATCAGCACCACCATCGCCCAGGTCAACAACATTGCCCGCGAACTGGGCAAGCTCGACCCGGACAATGCCAGGCTGTACACGCAAAACGCCCGTGCCTATGCCAAGCGCCTGCGCACATTGCGTGCCGACGCACTGGCCAAGGTCACCGAGGCCCCCAGCGCCACCTTCCGCGTCGCCACCATTCATGCTGCCTACGACTACCTGGTGCGCGACTTCGGCCTGGAGGTGACCGCGGTGGTCGAGCCAGCCCATGGCATCGAACCCAGTCCGGCCCAGCTGAAGAAGACCATCGACCAGCTCAAGGCGCTGGACGTGCGGGTGATCTTCTCGGAAATGGACTTTCCATCGGCCTATGTCGAAACCATCCAGCGTGAATCCGGCGTGCGCCTGTACCCACTGACGCACATTTCCTACGGCGAATACACCAAGGACAAGTACGAGGTGGAGATGAAACGCAACCTCGACACCGTGGTCCGCGCCATTCAGGAGAACCGCGCATGACCGCCGCCGCCAACCTGGTGGCAGCCTGCGGGCCGCGCATCGAGTTCGCCGGCATCGACCTGACCCTGGGCCGCACCCGCATCCTCGAACAGGTCAGCTTCAACGTCGCCGCTGGCAGCGTGCATGCCATCGTCGGCCCCAACGGCGGCGGCAAGAGCTCGCTGATCAAGACCCTGCTCGGGCAAATGCCGCACCAGGGCCAGCTGACCCTGCACTGGCCCGGAGAACGCGAAGTGATCGGCTATGTGCCGCAGGCACTGGAGTTCGACCGTGGCCTGCCGATGACCGTGGACGACTTCATGGCTGCCATGTGCCAGCGCCGCCCCGCCTTCCTCGGCCTGTCGCGTCGTGTGCAGCCGGCCATCGACGCGGCCCTGGCACAGGTCGGCATGCTGGACAAGCGCAAACGGCGCATGGGCGCGCTGTCTGGCGGCGAACGCCAGCGCGTGCTGCTGGCCCAGGGCCTGATCCCCGAGCCGCAACTGCTGGTGCTGGACGAGCCGATGTCGGCCCTTGATGAAGCCGGCATCCAGGTGTTCGAGCAACTGCTGCTGGGCTGGCGCCAGACCGGCACCACCGTGCTGTGGATCGAGCACGATCTGGAGGCCGTGCTGCGCCTGGCCGACCGGGTTACCGGCCTGAGCCGCCAGGTACTGTTCGACGCCCCACCCGCCCAGGCCCTGACCCCGGAGCGCCTGCTTGGCCTGTTCTCCGTTCACCCGCGTAGCGAGAGCCTTGCCTGATGAGTTTTGAAACCTTTCGCCAAACGGTCCAGGACTGGGCCACTGCCGGCTACCTGCCCGAGGCGCTGGCCTACGGCTTCGTGGTCAACGCTCTGCTGGCCGGCCTGATGATCGGCCCGGTGCTGGGCGGCCTGGGCACCCTGGTGGTGGTCAAGCGCTTTGCCTTCTTCTCCGAGGCAGTCGGCCATGCCGCGCTGACCGGCGTGGCCATCGGCATCCTGCTGGGCGAGCCCTACACCGGCCCCTATGGCAGCCTGTTCGGCTACTGCCTGCTGTTCGGCATCTTGCTCAACTTCCTGCGCAATCGCACCGGGCTGTCGCCGGACACGCTGATCGGCGTGTTCCTGTCGGTGTCACTGGCGCTGGGCGCCAGCCTGCTGCTGATGCTGGCGGGCAAGATCAACGTGCACATCCTCGAGAACGTGCTGTTCGGCTCGGTGCTGACCGTGAGCGGCCAGGACCTGGTGGTGCTGGGCATCGTCGCGGCGCTGGTGCTGGTGCTGGCCGTGCCGCTGTACAACCGTATCATGCTGGCCAGTTTCAACCCGCAACTGGCGGCCGTGCGCGGCGTGGCGGTGAAAACCCTGGACTACCTGTTCGTGGTACTGGTGACCCTGGTCACCGTGGCCTCGGTGAAGGTGATCGGGGCGATCCTGGTCGGGGCGCTGCTGGTAATTCCCGCTGCCGCCGCACGCTTGGTCAGCCAGTCGCTGAAGGGCTTTTTCTTCCTGTCGGTGCTGATCGCCACGCTGAGCACGCTGCTCGGCATCCTGCTGCCGATCGTTTTCGACCTGCCGGTGCCGTCCGGCGCCGCGATCATCCTGGTGGCCGGCATCTGCTTCGCCCTCGCGGCGCTGGCCCGCGCCCTCGTCCCCCGCCTGCAAGGAAACCCGGCATGAACCTGAAACGCCTGACTCTGGTACTGGCCCTGGCCGGCCTGCCGTCGTTGTGTTTCGCCACGCAAGTGCTGACCACCCTGCCCGTCACCCACAGCCTGGCCAGCGCCCTGCTCGACGGCACAGCGGTGCAGCTCACACGTGCAGCGCCCGCCAACCTGCCGGCCAGCCGCCAGCCGTCCTATTTCAGCGGGCGCGGTGGTGCCGGCCTGCACAAGGCCGCGCAGCAGGCCGACGCGGTGATCGGCGTGCGCTCGATCTGGCGTGACGACCCGCTGTACCCGATGGCCCGGCGCAGCAATATCCGGATCGTCGAGATCGACGCCGCCCGGCCGTTGGATGGCGCGCTGCCGGGTATTGCGGTGAACGGTGACGAGGCCTATGGCGCCTACCCCTGGCTCAACCCGAGCAACTTCGGGCGCATGGCCGATGTGGTGGCCAATGACCTGGAACGGTTGGCACCAGACGACAAGGCGAAGATCCAGGGCAACCTGGCGGGGCTCAAGCGCCAGTTGCTGGAGCTGTCAGCCAGCAGCCAGACGCGATTGGCCAAAGTCGACAATCTGACGGTGGTGAGCTTGTCGGAGCGGCTGGGTTATCTGGCCAGCGGGTTGAACCTCGACGTGGTCGAGCAACCGTTGCCGGCCGAGTGGGATGCGGCTGCGCTGAAGGCACTGGGTGACAATCTGAAGGCGCAGGATGTGGCACTGGTGCTGGACCACCGGCAGCCGGAGGCGGCTGTGGCCGAGGTGATCAAGGCAGCCGGGGCGAAGCTGGTGGTGGTGGAAAGTGACCCTGAGGATGCGCTTGCCGGATTGAAGGCCAGTGTGGATCAGGTGGTTGGGGCATTGGCCGAAAGCTGATAGCGCCTATGCCGGCCTCTTCGCGGGCAA
>NZ_JAMBDI010000076.1:0-1122 GCF_036858055.1 Pseudomonas sp. SF2
GAGTGAGAGCGGTGAATGGCAAGCTGAATGCCAGAGGTGCCTTGAGCACGTGTGGGAGCACAAGCTGCCATTCACCGTTCCACTTTGGCGAGAGCCCGAACAGTTGGATGAGGGCCTAATCTCGAACCACAAGCGTGGGCCAAGCCAAAGCTCTCTCACACTGTTGAGTCTAGGAGGTTTTGGCGATGGCTTCCTTCTTGGGTATCGATGTTTCCAGTCTTTCCCTTGATGCACTGGTGCGGCCCCAGGGCATCAGGATCAGCGTGCGCAATGATCCAGCGGGCTTTGAGGAACTGGTGAAGAGCCTGCGAGGGCTCAGCATCAAGCGCATCCTTCTGGAAGCTACAGGCGGCTACGAGCTTGATGTCATGCGCTTTCTCCAGAACGCCAGCTACAAGGTCATACGCGTGAACCCCAAGCGAGCCAGATCGTTCGCGGATTCCTTGGGCATCAAGGCCAAGACCGATGCCATCGACGCCGCAGTGCTGGCCCATTTCGCTGAGGTCATTCCTGACAAGCCAACCCTGAAAACAAGCCCTGAAAGGGCCCTGTTACGAGAACTCCTTCAGCAGCGTGATCGCCTGGTCCAACAGCGAGATGACGATCGGCGGCGCCTGAAGCAGGCCCAGTCAGCAATGGTCGCCAATTTCCTGAAAACCAATCTTCAGCACTTTGCATCGCAGATAAAGTTGGTGGAGCAAGCGATCAAGCGGCAGGCCACAGTGCTCAGCGATGAACGGATAGCCAAACTGGACGAAGTCAAAGGCATCGGGATGGTAACCGCGACCAAGCTGGTAGCGCTCTTGCCGGAACTGGGGCACGTGGAGTCCCGGGAAATAGCCTCTTTGGTCGGTGTGGCCCCCTTCAATCACGACAGCGGAAAGTCCGTGGGCAAGCGCTTTATCTCAGGAGGCCGATTTGAGGTCAGGCGTGCGCTGTACATGGCGTGCCTGGTAGCGGTGAAACATAATCCAACGCTCAAAGCCCGATATGAGGCGCTGCGTGGGCGAGGGAAACTTGCCAAGGTTGCGCTTGTAGCCTGCATGAGAATCTTCATCGTGCGCCTCAACGCGATGCTCAGAACGGGCACGCCGTGGCGGGATGACTTACCGCAGCCTGAAA
>NZ_JAMBDI010000077.1:0-12613 GCF_036858055.1 Pseudomonas sp. SF2
CGCTCGATCTCACAGGCGCCACAAACCTCATGCCAGAAACTGGCGACCGCGACGCAATTCCCCCTTGCAATCCTCTGGTGACACCCCAATAAAAGCTGTTAGATTTCAGCCGGTTGAAACACCGGCCCAATTGGCCGGCAGAGGAACAACCCGATGATCGCAAAAGAAGCCCGTCAGGCCCTGGCGCTACAGCGCTTTGCCGAGGCCAATCCGCAGCTGCTCGAAGAGATCCGCGAGCTGGATCCGCGCGAGCAGGCCCAGCAGATCGAATGGGCATTCGAGGATGCGGCCGAGGAGCAGGGTATCCAGCCTTGGGAGCTGGCCCTGCAACTGATCGCCGAAACCCCGGAGCAACTGCAGGCCATGCGCCTGGAGACGCACCGCGAGGTCGCCGAGGCGCTGGGGATGGAGTGGGAGGAGTACTGCCAGTTCAATGAAATCGACCCTGCATAAGGAGGCGAATTCGTTGGTGGCAGTTGTTTGACAAGGTATTTCGGCTGCAGGTCGCCCCGGGCGTCGTGCGGCCCCCATTGAAGCAGGTCCGGCGCTATGTCGTGCGGGCCTTGAAAGTTAATCGACCGGCGTGGTTTCCCGTCGTCCCGAGTGGGGTGACTTCTGCTGCGCGACTCACTAGAATACTTGCCCTTGATTCTGGAGTCGGGCAAACGCCGGCTAACGTCTGTGCAACGAGGAATATCCATGCAAGTTTCTGTTGAAAACACTTCCGCTCTCGAGCGCCGCATGACCATCGCCGTTCCGGCCGAGCGCGTCGAGAACGAAGTCAACAAGCGTCTGCAGCAGACTGCCAAGCGCGCCAAGGTTGCCGGCTTCCGCCCAGGCAAAGTGCCGATGAGCGTGATCCGTCAGCGTTTCGAAGCCGATGCTCGCCAAGAGGCTTTCGGTGACCTGGTCCAGGCTTCCTTCTACGAAGCCATCGTCGAGCAGAAGCTGAACCCGGCTGGCGCCCCTGCAGTAGAGCCCAAGTCCTTCGAAAAGGGCAAGGACCTGGAATTCGTCGCCATCTTCGAAGTGTTCCCGGAATTCACCGTTGGCGGCCTCGAGTCGATCAACGTCGAGCGCCTGAGCGCCGAAGTGGCTGACGCCGACCTGGACAACATGCTGGAAGTGCTGCGCAAGCAGAACACCCGCTTCGAGGCCGTCGAGCGCGCTGCGCAGAATGACGACCAGGTCAACATCGACTTCGTCGGCAAGGTCGACGGTGAAGTGTTCGCCGGTGGTTCGGCCAAGGGCACCCAGCTGGTACTGGGCTCCGGCCGCATGATCCCTGGCTTCGAAGACGGCCTGGTTGGCGCCAAGGCTGGTGAAGAGCGCGTTGTCAACGTGACCTTCCCTGAGGACTACCAGAACCTGGACCTGGCTGGCAAAGCCGCCGAGTTCACCATCACCGTCAACAGCGTTGCCGCTCCTGTGCTGCCAGAGCTGAACGAAGAGTTCTTCGCCCAGTTCGGCATCAAGGAATCGACCCTGGAAGGCTTCCGCACCGAAGTTCGCAAGAACATGGAGCGTGAACTGCGCCAGGCCATCAAGGCCAAGGTGAAGAACCAGGTCATGGACGGTCTGCTGGCTGCCAACCCGATCGAAGTGCCGAAAGCCCTGCTGGAAAACGAAGTCAACCGTCTGCGCGTGCAGGCTGTTCAGCAGTTCGGTGGCAACATCAAGCCTGAGCAACTGCCGGCCGAGCTGTTCGAAGAACAAGCCAAGCGCCGTGTGGTCCTGGGCCTGATCGTCGCCGAAGTGGTCAAGCAGTTCGAACTGAAGCCGGACGAAGGCAAGGTTCGCGAAATGATCGAGGAAATGGCTTCGGCTTACCAAGAGCCTGAGCAGGTCATCGCCTGGTACTACAAGAACGACCAGCAACTGAACGAAGTCCGTTCGGTTGTGCTGGAAGAACAAGTTGTAGATACTGTTCTGCAGAAAGCGACTGTGACCGACAAGTCGGTCTCGTACGAAGATGCCGTTAAACCAGCACAGGCTCCAGCCGCCGCTGAGTAACAGGCTTCTCTCGTAGGAAACCCCCACAAGCCAGCCTTCGCGCTGGCTTGTGCGTATTCAAGCCATGACTATTTGGGAGTGAGCGCAGGACATGTCCCGCAATTCTTATATTCAGCAGAGCTCTGACATCCAGGCCGCAGGCGGCCTGGTCCCGATGGTTATCGAGCAGTCCGCCCGTGGCGAACGCGCTTACGACATCTACTCGCGCCTGTTGAAGGAGCGTGTGATCTTCCTGGTTGGCCCGGTAGAGGACTACATGGCCAACCTCGTCGTGGCGCAACTGCTGTTCCTTGAAGCGGAAAACCCGGACAAGGATATCCATCTCTACATCAACTCGCCGGGCGGTTCCGTCACCGCCGGCATGTCGATCTACGACACCATGCAGTTCATCAAGCCGGACGTCTCGACCATCTGCATCGGCCAGGCCTGCAGCATGGGTGCCTTCCTGCTGGCTGCAGGTGCCAAGGGCAAGCGTCACTGCCTGCCGAACTCGCGCGTGATGATCCACCAGCCGCTGGGCGGCTTCCAGGGCCAGGCCACCGATATCGAGATCCACGCCCAGGAAATCCTCAATATCAAGGCCCGTCTCAACGAACTGCTGGCCTACCACACCGGCCAGGAGCTCGAGACCATCAAGCGCGACACCGAACGTGACAACTTCATGAGCGCCTCGCGCGCGGCCGAGTACGGCCTGATCGACTCGGTCTACGACAAGCGGCAACTGGCCTCCTGAACCGGGGTGCCAGAGCAGGTGGGCGCGGAAAGCGCCTACCTGCGGACTTGAAAAAGCCCGCAATTGCCTTCATCTTGTGTTGCAAGCCTACCGGATTGGATCGATCGAATGACTGACACCCGTAACGGCGAGGACAGCGGCAAATTGCTTTATTGCTCCTTCTGCGGCAAAAGCCAGCACGAAGTGCGCAAACTGATTGCCGGGCCCTCGGTATTTATCTGCGACGAGTGCGTCGACCTGTGCAATGACATCATCCGTGAGGAGGTGCAGGAAGCCCAGGCCGAGAGCAGCGCGCACAAATTGCCTTCGCCGAAAGAAATCAGCGGTATCCTGGACCAGTACGTCATTGGTCAGGAGCGCGCGAAGAAGGTGCTTGCCGTAGCGGTGTACAACCACTACAAGCGCCTGAACCAGCGTGACAAGAAGGGTGACGAAGTCGAACTCGGCAAGAGCAACATCCTGCTCATCGGGCCGACCGGCTCGGGCAAGACCCTGCTCGCCGAAACCCTTGCACGCCTGTTGAACGTACCGTTCACCATTGCTGACGCCACCACCCTGACCGAAGCCGGTTACGTGGGTGAGGACGTCGAGAACATCATCCAGAAGCTGTTGCAGAAGTGCGACTACGACGTGGAGAAGGCCCAGATGGGCATTGTCTACATCGACGAGATCGACAAGATCTCGCGCAAGTCGGACAACCCGTCCATCACCCGTGACGTCTCGGGCGAGGGCGTGCAGCAGGCATTGCTGAAGCTGATCGAAGGCACCGTGGCTTCGGTTCCGCCGCAAGGCGGCCGCAAGCACCCGCAACAGGAATTCCTGCAGGTCGACACCCGCAACATCCTGTTCATCTGCGGTGGCGCCTTCTCGGGCCTGGAAAAGGTCATCCAGAACCGCTCCACCAAGGGTGGCATCGGTTTTGGCGCCGAAGTACGCAGCAAGGAAGAGGGCAAGAAGGTTGGCGAGTCCCTGCGTGAGGTCGAGCCGGACGATCTGGTCAAGTTTGGCCTGATCCCGGAATTCGTCGGCCGTCTGCCGGTACTGGCAACCCTCGACGAACTGGACGAGGCTGCGTTGATGCAGATCCTCACCGAGCCGAAGAACGCCCTGACCAAGCAGTATGCCAAGCTGTTCGAGATGGAAAGCGTCGACCTCGAGTTCCGCAGCGATGCGCTCAAGGCCGTAGCGCGCAAGGCCCTGGAGCGCAAGACTGGCGCCCGTGGCCTGCGTTCGATCCTCGAAGGCGTGCTGCTCGACACCATGTACGAGATTCCTTCGAAGAAGGATGTCAGCAAGGTGGTGATCGACGAGAGCGTCATCGATGGCACCTCGCAGCCGCTGATGATCTACGAGAACAGCGAGCCGCAAGCCAAGGCCGCGCCGGACGCCTGATCCAGGCAATGGCCGGTTGACGGTTGCAAGCAAGAAGGGGGCCTACGGGCCCCTTTCTGCTTTTCCTGCGCTAGCGCTTGTAATTTCCCAAGCGTGCCCCCACATTAGGTCCAAGCATCATTTCCACCGGTTTCCGGCCATAAGGCCGCTGTAGAGGCGAAATCATGAAGACCACCCTCGACTTGCCTCTTTTGCCATTGCGCGATGTCGTTGTTTACCCGCATATGGTCATCCCGCTGTTCGTGGGGCGCGAAAAGTCCATCGAAGCCCTTGAGGCGGCGATGACGGGCGAAAAGCAGATCCTCCTGCTGGCCCAGAAAAACCCGGCCGACGATGATCCGGGCGAGGACGCCCTGTACCGCGTCGGTACCGTTGCCACCGTGCTGCAATTGCTGAAACTGCCCGATGGCACCGTCAAGGTGCTGGTCGAGGGCGAGCAGCGCGGCGCTGTCGAGCGTTTCAGCGAAGTAGAAGGGCACATCCGTGCCGAAGTTTCCCTGATCGACGAAGTCGACGCCGCCGAGCGCGAGTCGGAAGTGTTCGTGCGCACGCTGCTGTCGCAGTTCGAGCAGTACGTGCAGCTGGGCAAGAAAGTCCCGGCCGAAGTGCTGTCTTCGCTGAACAGCATCGAAGAGCCAGGGCGCCTGGTCGATACCATGGCCGCGCACATGGCCCTGAAGATCGAGCAGAAACAGGAAATTCTCGAAATCGTCGACCTGCCGACCCGTGTCGAGCACGTACTGGCGCTGCTGGATGCCGAAATCGACTTGCTGCAGGTCGAAAAGCGCATTCGCGGCCGGGTCAAGAAGCAGATGGAGCGCAGCCAGCGCGAGTACTACCTGAATGAGCAGATGAAGGCCATTCAGAAAGAACTCGGCGATGGCGACGAAGGCCACAACGAAGTCGAAGAGCTGAAAAAGCGCATCGAAGCCGCTGGCCTGCCCAAGGACGCGTTGGCCAAGGCCCAGGCCGAGCTGAACAAGCTCAAGCAGATGTCGCCGATGTCGGCCGAGGCCACCGTGGTGCGTTCCTACCTCGACTGGTTGGTGCAGGTGCCGTGGAAGGCCCAGAGCAAGGTGCGCCTGGACCTGGCCAAGGCCGAGGAAATCCTCGATGCCGACCACTATGGCCTGGAAGAGGTCAAGGAACGCATCCTCGAGTACCTTGCCGTGCAGAAGCGCGTCAAGAAAATCCGCGGCCCGGTGCTGTGCCTGGTCGGCCCGCCCGGCGTCGGCAAGACCTCGCTGGCCGAGTCGATTGCCGCTGCCACCAACCGCAAGTTCGTGCGCATGGCCCTCGGTGGGGTGCGTGACGAGGCCGAGATTCGTGGCCATCGCCGTACCTACATCGGTTCCATGCCTGGCCGTCTGATCCAGAAGATGACCAAGGTAGGGGTGCGTAACCCGCTGTTCCTGCTGGACGAAATCGACAAGATGGGCAGCGACATGCGTGGCGACCCGGCGTCGGCATTGCTTGAGGTGCTTGACCCGGAGCAGAACCACAACTTCAACGACCACTACCTGGAGGTCGACTACGACCTCTCGGACGTGATGTTCCTGTGCACCTCGAACTCGATGAACATCCCGCCGGCGTTGCTCGACCGGATGGAAGTCATTCGCCTGCCGGGCTACACCGAAGACGAGAAGATCAACATCGCGGTCAAGTACCTGGTGCCCAAGCAGGTCAAGGCCAACGGTTTGAAGAAGGACGAGTTGGAAGTCGACGTCTCGGCGATCCGTGACATCATCCGCTTCTACACCCGCGAAGCCGGTGTGCGTGGCCTGGAGCGGCAAATCGCCAAGGTCTGCCGCAAGGTGGTCAAGGAACATACCGGGCAGAAGCAGGTCAAGGTCAAGGTGGCCAGCGAGCAGCTGGAGCACCTGCTGGGCGTGCGCAAGTTCCGCTACGGCCTGGCCGAGCAGCAGGACCAGATCGGCCAGGTTACCGGCCTGGCCTGGACCCAGGTGGGCGGCGAATTGCTGACCATCGAAGCCGTGGTCATCCCTGGCAAGGGCCAGCTGATCAAGACCGGCTCGCTGGGCGATGTCATGGTCGAGTCGATCACTGCCGCGCAGACCGTGGTGCGCAGCCGCGCCCGCAGCCTGGGGATTGCCGCCGACTTCCATGAGAAGCACGACGTGCATATCCACATGCCTGAAGGCGCCACGCCGAAGGACGGCCCAAGTGCCGGTATCGGCATGTGCACCGCGCTGGTGTCGGCGCTGACGCAGATTCCGGTACGTGCCGACGTGGCCATGACCGGCGAAATCACCCTGCGTGGCCAGGTGCTGGCCATTGGCGGGTTGAAGGAAAAACTGCTGGCGGCACACCGTGGCGGGATCAAGACGGTGATCATTCCCGAGGAGAATGTTCGCGATCTGAAGGAGATTCCGGAAAATATCAAACAGGATCTGCAGATCAAACCAGTCAAATGGATTGACGAAGTCCTGCAAATTGCGCTGCAATACGCCCCGGAGCCCTTGCCAGATGTGGCTCCGGAGATTGTCGCGAAAGATGAAAAGCGCGACGGCGATGCTAAGGAAAGAATCAGCACGCATTAGTAGTTTTTGGCTGGGGGGCTTTCCTTGACAGTTTTTTCGGGGCCTTGCTATAAAGCGGCACGCTATTGTCATCAGGCCACCCAGCGCACGTTTCATAAGCTTTTCATTACATACTTAGAAACAAACTCAATTGAGAAATAAGGGGACTTAGAGTGAACAAGTCGGAACTGATTGACGCTATCGCCGCATCTGCTGACATCCCGAAAGCTGTAGCCGGCCGTGCGCTGGACGCAGTCATCGAATCCGTCACCGGCGCCCTGAAGCAAGGTGACGATGTGGTACTGGTTGGCTTCGGTACCTTCTCGGTCAAGGAGCGTGCAGAGCGCACCGGCCGCAACCCGCAAACCGGTAACGCGATCAAGATCGCTGCCGCCAAGGTTCCAGGCTTCAAGGCTGGCAAAGGCCTGAAAGACGCCGTCAACTAAGTCGTCTCTTTCAGCCGGACCTGGCCTTGCCAGGTCCGAGCACGGTGATGGCGGGGCGCAAACGTTCCCGCCTGACACGTTTGCTAAGAAAAGGCGCATCCTCGGATGCGCCTTTCTTTTATCAGGTTTCTACCCACGCTCCGCGGTTGTCGACGCAGTGGTACAGCCGTTTCTGGGGGACGCATGCTGCAAAATATCAGGGACAATTCACAAGGTTGGATTGCCAAGACCATCATCGGCCTTATCGTCGTGTTGATGGCGTTGACCGGCTTCGAAGCCATTTTCCAGGCCGCCACCCATAGCCAGGACGCCGCCAAGGTGAACGGCCAGACCATCAGCCAGAACGAGCTGAGCCAGGCAGCCGACATGCAGCGCCGTCAGCTGATGCAACAGTTGGGCAAGGATTTCGACCCGGCGCTGCTGGATGACAAATTGTTGCGCGAAGAGGCACTGAAGGGCCTGATCAGCCGCAAGCTGCTGCTGCAAGGCGCCGAGGATGCCAGGTTTGCCTTCTCCGAGGCCGCGCTGGACCAGGTGATCCTGCAGACGCCGGAATTCCAGGTGGACGGCAAGTTCAGTGCCGACCGTTTCGACCAGGTCATTCGCCAGATGGGCTATGGCCGCATGCAGTTCCGCGACATGCTCGCCGAGGAAATGCTCATTGGCCAGCTGCGCACCGGCCTGGCCGGCAGCAGCTTCGTCACCGACCAGCAGGTCGATGCCTTTGCCCGCCTGGAGAAGCAGACCCGTGACTTCGCCTCCCTGACCTTCAAGGCCGACCCGGCCGCAGTCAAGGTCAGCGATGAAGAGGTCAAGGCGCACTACGACCAGCACGCCAAGGAGTTCATGTCGCCTGACCAGGTGGTGATCGACTATGTCGAGCTGAAGAAGTCGGCGTTCTTCGACCAGGTCAAGGTGACCGACGAAGAACTCAAGGCCCAGTACGAGAAGGAAATCGCCAACCTCGCCGAGCAGCGCCATGCCGCGCACATCCTCATCGAGGTCAACGACAAGGTCACCGACGCCCAGGCCAAGGCCCGCGCCGAAGAGATCGAACAGCGCCTGGCCAAGGGTGAAGACTTCGCCGCGCTGGCCAAGGAATTCTCCCAGGACCCGGGTTCTGCCAATAGCGGTGGTGACCTTGGCTTCGCCGGCCCGGGCGTTTACGACCCGGCGTTCGAGGATGCGCTGTACAAGCTGCAGGATGGCCAGGTCTCGGCGCCGGTGCGCACCGAGTTCGGCTACCACCTGATCAAGCTGCTGGGCGTGCAGGCGCCGGAAGTGCCGAGCTTCGCCAGCCTGAAGGACAAGCTGACCCGTGACCTGAAGATCCCGCTGGTCGAGCAGCGTTACGTCGATGCCAGCAAGCAGCTGCAAGATGCTGCCTACGAGGCTTCCGACCTGGCCCAGCCGGCCCAGGACCTGAACCTGAAGGTGCAAACGTCTGCAGCCTTCGGCCGCGAGGGTGGCGAAGGCATCACTGCCAACCGTTCGGTAGTGCAGGCCGCATTCTCCGAAGAAGTGCTGGAGGAGGGTGCCAACAGCACCGCCATCGAGCTCGACCCGGAAACCACCGTGGTGCTGCGCGTCAAGGAGCACCGCAAGCCGGAGCAACTGCCGCTGGAAGCCGTGGCCAAGAACATCAGCGAACACCTGGCCAAGGAGAAGGCAACTGCCGAACTCAAGGCCAAGGCGGACAAGCTGATTGCCGGCCTGCGTGACGGTTCCGTCGCTGCGGGCAGCGTGCACGAAGGGCAGGGCTGGAAGGCCTATGAAGCAGTCACCCGTGGTGAGGACGGTATCGACCCGGCCGAGCTGCAGGCGCTGTTCCGCCTGGGCAAGCCGCAGGCCAAGGACAAGCCGGTATATGGCAGCGTGGTGCTGCGTGACGGTAGCCTGGTGGTACTGCAGCTCAAGGGTGTCAACGAAGGCGCTGCTGCCACCGACGAAGAGAAGCAGCAGATCCGCCGCTACCTCGCGTCGCGTGCTGGCCAGCAGGACTTTGCGGCGTACCGCAAGCAGCTGGAAGCCAAGGCGGACATCACCCGTTACTAAGGTGATGGATGCGTGAACGAACAGGCCGCCCAGTGCGGCCTGTTTCGTTTCTGTTGTCTGTACCGGCTTCTTCGCGGGTACCGCGCTGACCTTGAACGCGGCGCAATACCTGTGGGAGCGGGTTTACCCGCGAAGAGGCCGGCACAGGCAGCACAGGGCCTAGCGCTTCACCCCTTCATAGTTATCCAGCGTATCCCGCGCAATCTCCCGCCCCAAAGCAATCAGCTCCGGCGCCTTGTAGAACTCGAAAAACCGGCACACCCGTTTGGGCACGTTGATCAGCACATCCGGTGGATAGCCGGCGATCTTGTACTGCGCCAGCGAGGTTTGCATGACCTCGAAACTCTGGTTGATCAAATCCAGCAGCGAAGCGGGCCCCACGTTGTCGATGATGAACGAGCCAGTGGCCGACTTCGGCGCGCCCTCGCGCTCCGGCGCCGCCGCCGGTTGCTGGCCTTCCGGGGCGGCGGCATCGGCCAGCCACGGGTTCGGCGGCGCCAGCCCTTCGGCGACGATTTCCTGCTCGATGCGGATCAGTTCCTCCGCCGGCTTGCGCCGGAACGGCAAGCGCGAGCCCAGCGAGCTGAGCAAGGCATCGAAACGCATCTTGAACGCCGCCGGGCGTTCGATCACCGGTAACTGGTACTGCTTCTGGTTGGTGGCGTTGAGGTTGACCGCGATGATCAGGTCGCAGTGGCTGGACACCACCGGTACGATCGGCAGCGGGTTGAGGATGCCGCCGTCCACCAGCATGCGGTTGCCTTGCATCACCGGGGTGAACAGGCTGGGGATGGCTGCCGAGGCGCGCATGGCCTGGTGCAGGCAGCCCTCCTGGAACCAGATTTCCTGCTGGTTGGTGAGGTCGGCTGCAACCGCCGTGTAGGGGATGCGCAATTGCTCGATGTTGATCTCGCCGACGATCTTGCGGATTTGCCCGAATACCTTGTCGCCGCGAATTGCGCCGAGGCGAAAGCTGACATCGACCAGGCGCAACACATCCAGGTAGTCGAGGCTCTCGATCCAGTTGCGGTAGTCTTCCAGCTTGCCGGCGGCATAGATGCCGCCAATCACCGCGCCCATGGAGCAGCCGGCGATGCAGGCAATGTCGTAGCCGCGGCGCTCGATTTCCTCGATCACGCCGATGTGTGCATACCCCCGGGCTCCGCCCGATCCCAGTACCAGTGCCACGCGTTTGCTCATGAACATTCCCCGGCCAGTGCAACCATGGTCCTACAATGCACCCATCGCTGCCTGTGCTTCAATGTACATCGCACTGAGCTACTGTAATAAAACTGGCTAGGCAAAGCTGGCTGGGCAGGGCACTTTTCAGCTGCCAGGGCGTCGAACAGCCACCGATTTTTCCATTGAGGTATTACTGATGAAAGCCTGGATCTGCCTTCCACTGATTGCCTTGGCCCTTGCTGGCTGCGCGGGCAAGACGGCCTACCGCGAGAGTTGTGCGACCCAACTGGATGCCGCCTGGAAGGAGCTGGATCTGGCCAAGGCCGAAGGCTTTGCCGGTGCCGTGAGTTACTCCAAGGCCTTGTCGCTGCTGACCGGGGCCAAGACCCAGCAGCAGTTCGAAGGTTATGAAAGCTGTACCAGAAAAGCCGAAAAGGCCCGTTTCTACATTCGTGAATCGCGCGCTGGGCGCTGACCAGGGAGCGTCTCTCAATGTCTGCCATGCTCGATCATGTGGTTGCCCAGATCGTGGCCTTGCAGGTGCGTCTGCTGGCCTGCCGCGAGCGCCTGGCTGCCGATACCGACAGTGAGGCCTTGCATGACCTGCGCACCACCCTGCGGCGCCTGCGCAGCCTGCTACGGCCGCTACGTGGGCTGCCGGGGGTGGAGCAGCTGGAGGACGCCGCCAAGTCGTTGGGTGCCCTCACCACGCCGTTGCGTGACCGTGAGGTACTGGCAGCCGAACTGATCGGGCGTGGTTTTACCGAGGCTGGGCAGTGGCGCCTGGAAGGGCGTGGCCGGACCTTCGCCAGTGTTGCCGCCAGCCCGCAGCTGACGCGGGTGCTGGCGATTGTCGACGCGTTTCCGCTGTTCCTGCGTGCAGCCGGCCGTGAGGGCTTGGTCAAAGGGTTGGAAAAGCGTATCGACAAACGCCTGGTCAAACAGTGGCACAAATTGCACAAAGCGCTGCAGGACCCTGCCCACGACCGCCACCGCCTGCGTTTGCTGATCAAGCGTGCGCGCTATGGCGATGAGGCCTATCCGCAGCTCGACCATGCGAGCAAGCATTTGCGGCGCTTGCTGAAGCAGGCCCAGAGCGACCTGGGTGACTGGCATGATCGCCTGCAATGGCTGCTGCAGGCGCGCGACCATGCCGACCTGGCACCCTGCAAAGTTGCCTGGGAGCAGGAATTGCACGAGGCCGAGCGCCATTCGGACGACACGCTGGATGCCCTGCAGCAGGCGGTGGCGCGGCGAAAGCCCGAGAAATGACCGATATGCGGGCTGATCGGCAAGGGTTTGCTGGCTAGGATGGGCAGACCATTTTCGCTGCAGGCAGGAGCCGGCCAATGAATTTCAACCAACTGCTCGACGCCGTGCGGGTCAACCCCGAAGCGGTGAGTATCCCGCCCAGCTGGGCCCAGGGCCGCGCCGCCTTTGGCGGGTTGATGGCGGCCATGGTGTATGAAGCCATGCGCCAGAAAATCTCCGATGACCGCCCCGTGCGTTCGTTGGCCATCAGCTTTGTGGCGCCGGCCGCGGCGGATGTGCCAATCCGCTTCGACGTGGAGGTGCTGCGTGAAGGCAAGGCAGTCAGCACCTTGCTGGGCCGCGCCGTTCAGGACGGCCAGGTGGTGACCCTGGTGCAGGGCAATTTCGGCGCAGGGCGGCCGTCAGTGGTTGATGTACCGGCGTTGCCGGCCACGGAAATGAAAGCGCTCGAAGATGCGGCCCCCGAGCTGCCCCATATCAAAGGCGTTACCCCGGAGTTCATGCAGCATGTGGCCTTGCGCTGGGCGGTAGGTGGGTTGCCGTTCAGCGGCAATCAGTCGCGCCAGATGGGCGGCTGGGTACGTTTGCGCGGGGTGGCCGAAGAACCGGTCAACGAGACGCACCTGCTGGCGTTGGTCGATGCCTGGCCACCGAGCCTGATGCCGTTTCTCAAGCAGCCCGCTGCCGGCAGTACGTTGACCTGGACCATCGAATTCATGCAGCCCACCCCGCAGTTGTCGACCCTGGACTGGTGCCGTTACTGTGTGGAAACCGAATATGCGCGGGATGGTTATGGGCATGCCGCTGCTACCTTGAGGACGGCGCAGGGCGAGTTGCTGGCCTTGAGCCGGCAGACGGTGACCGTATTTGCCTGACCGAGCAGTGGGAGCGCGTGGCGCTCCTTTCGCGACACAAGGCCGCTCCCACAGCGATCGCGTAAATTTAAGGCCATGCGCGATTTTGAACTGCGCCCCTGATGT
>NZ_JAMBDI010000078.1:0-2958 GCF_036858055.1 Pseudomonas sp. SF2
AGGTAGGGGTTTTGTCTTTGTGGCGCAAAAACTCCCGGGCATACGCGCCCCCTGTGGGAGCGGGTTCACCCGCGAACACCGGCAAAGCCGGTGCCATCCTCCGCGTCGTCTGCTTCGCCGCTAAAACAGCTCTCACAGATTCGGCGCGGGCCCTTCGCCCTGCTGGCAGGCCCTTTTCCTATGCAAGCCAACAGCCCATAGCTATCATGCCTGCCTTATTCCAAGTCGAGACTGGCATGCTGAAGTTGTTGAATCTCCTCAAGGATGGTCGGTTCCATTCCGGAGAAGCTCTGGGGGCAGCCCTCGGGGTGAGTCGCAGCGCCGTTTGGAAGCAGCTGCAGCACCTGGAGAGCGAGCTGAACCTCACCATTCACAAGGTTCGTGGGCGCGGCTACCAGCTGGCAGCGCCACTGGCTTTGCTCGATGCCCAGGCGATCGCCGGGTTTGCCGAAGGCGAGCAGTGGCCCGTTTTCATCCATGAAACCATCGATTCGACTAACGCCGAAGGCCTGCGGCTCGCCGGGGAAGGGCAGACCGCTCCATTTTTGGTCCTGGCCGAGCGCCAGAGCGCTGGCCGTGGTCGGCGTGGTCGGCAGTGGGTCAGCCCGTTTGCCGAAAACCTCTATTACAGCCTGGTACTCCGTGTGGATGGTGGCATGCGCCAGCTTGAGGGCTTGAGCCTGGTGGTGGGGTTGGCAGTAATGCGTACCCTGCAGGCGTTCGGGGTAAAGGATGTGGGGCTCAAATGGCCCAACGATGTCCTCGTTCGGGGGCAGAAGATCACCGGCATTCTCCTGGAGTTGGTGGGTGACCCGGCAGATGTCTGTCATGTGGTGCTGGGTATCGGCATCAATGTGAACATGCAGACCAACGATCAGGTCGATCAGGTGTGGACCTCGATGCGGCGTGAAGTGGGTGCGACAATCGACCGTAACCGGCTGGTAGCGTTACTCAGTCAGCAGCTGCAACACGAATTGGCACGGCATCGTCGCTACGGTTTTGCCGCATTCCAGGAAGAATGGGAGCAGGCGCATCTCTGGCAGGGCTGCAAGGTTTCTCTGGTTGCGGGTAGTACGCGCATTGATGGCGTGGTTCTTGGCGTCGACGGGCAGGGCGGCTTGCGCCTTGAGGTGGACGGGGTGGAAAAGAGCTTCAGTGGTGGTGAGCTCAGTTTGAGGTTGCGTGATGATTCTTGAGCTCGATTGCGGTAACAGCTTCATCAAGTGGCGGGTAATCCATGTTGCTGATGCGGCGATTGAAAGCGGTGGTATCGTCGATTCCGATCAGGCGCTGGTGGCCGAAGTGGCTGCACTGGCTTCGGTGCGTCTTACCGGCTGCCGCATTGTCAGTGTGCGCAGTGAGGAAGAAAACGACGCGCTTTGCGCGATGATTGCCCAGGCGTTTGCAGTGCAGGCCCGTGTGGCGCACCCGGCCCAGGAAATGGCAGGTGTGCGCAATGGCTATGACGACTACCAGCGCCTGGGCATGGACCGTTGGTTGGCGGCGCTGGGAGCATTTCACCTGGCCAAGGGCGCCTGCCTGGTGATTGATCTGGGGACCGCTGCAAAAGCGGATTTCGTTGCGGCGGACGGCGAGCACCTGGGTGGCTACATCTGCCCGGGTATGCCATTGATGCGTAGCCAGTTGCGTACCCACACCCGGCGTATCCGTTATGACGATGCCTCCGCCGAGCGTGCATTGGCCAGCCTTGCGCCAGGGCGCTCGACTGTCGAGGCCGTCGAGCGCGGTTGCGTGTTGATGCTCCAGGGTTTTGCGCGTACCCAGCTCGAGCAGGCACGTACGTTGTGGGGGGAGGATTTCACGGTATTCCTTACAGGTGGCGACGCGCCGCTGGTAAGGGAGGCCGTGCCGCAGGCGCGTGTCGTGCCTGACCTGGTTTTCGTAGGCCTGGCCATGGCCTGCCCATTGGATTGAGGTGCCTATGCGTTGGTTGTTTCTGCTGTTACTGGTGCTCAACGTCTTCTATTACGTGTGGCACCAGCAGGAAGCCCCGCTGAAGGTCAAGGAAGTCGCACCCTTGTCGCTGTACAAGGGGAGTCAGCAAGAGATTCGCCTGTTGCGTGAAACGGGTGTGTCGGCGCCACCCAAGCGCCGGGATGAGTGTCTGGTAGTGGGCGGTGTAACGGGGCAGGGCCAACTCGATGCACTGCGTCAGCGCCTGTTGAGCCTGGATATCGCCACGCTGCCGGTGGTAGGGCAGTTGCCTGGTGCAGATGGTCGTTGGCTCAAGGTTGCCCCGGAAAGCGAGCGTTTGCTGGACCAAACCGTCCTCGCGACTCTTTCCAACGATTTCAAAGACTTAAAACACAAAATTATTTTCTGCCAGGGTATTGCAACTGGCGAATAGCTTGATAGAATGGCGCCCGCTTCACAGGGAACACCACTCAGGTGGCAGAACTGGAAGCGGTGTCAAAGCAGCTAAGTTTCAGATTTGATTGAAAAAATTTGAAAAAACGCTTGACACTGGGGCGGCAGACAAATAGAATGCCGGCCACATCTGGAGGGATTCCCGAGCGGTCAAAGGGGACGGACTGTAAATCCGTTGCGAGAGCTTCGAAGGTTCGAATCCTTCTCCCTCCACCAGTTTTAGCGAGAGCCGCAAGCTCCGCGGGTATAGTTTAGTGGTAGAACCTCAGCCTTCCAAGCTGATGATGCGGGTTCGATTCCCGCTACCCGCTCCAAGTTTGCTGGATTTTGCACAAAGTGTTTCGCTCTTGTAGCTCAGTTGGTTAGAGCGCACCCCTGATAAGGGTGAGGTCGGCAGTTCAAATCTGCCCAAGAGCTCCATATAAACAAGGCAGATATGAAAATATCTGCCTTTGTTTTATCAGCGCAAGACTATTTCTTCTGCGGAGGATTGTATCGATGGCTAAGGAAAAGTTTGATCGTTCCCTTCCCCACGTTAACGTCGGCACTATCGGCCACGTTGACCACGGT
>NZ_JAMBDI010000079.1:0-1127 GCF_036858055.1 Pseudomonas sp. SF2
GCTACGACGCCGGCGCCGACGGTACGACCGCCTTCACGGATAGCGAAGCGCAGACCGTCTTCCATTGCGATGGTCTTGATCAGGGTAACAGTCATCTGAATGTTGTCACCTGGCATTACCATTTCAACGCCTTCCGGCAGTTCGCAGTTACCGGTCACGTCAGTAGTACGGAAGTAGAACTGAGGACGGTAGCCTTTGAAGAACGGAGTGTGACGACCGCCTTCTTCCTTCGACAGAACGTAGACTTCTGCGGTGAACTTGGTGTGCGGCTTGACCGAACCTGGCTTGACCAGAACCTGGCCACGCTCAACGTCGTCACGCTTGGTACCACGCAGCAGAACGCCGCAGTTCTCGCCAGCACGGCCTTCGTCCAGCAGCTTGCGGAACATTTCGACACCGGTGCAGGTGGTGGTCGAAGTTTCACGCAGACCAACGATTTCCAGCGGATCCTGAACGCGGACGATACCACGCTCGATACGACCGGTAACAACGGTACCACGACCCGAGATCGAGAATACGTCTTCGATCGGCATCAGGAACGGCTGGTCAACGGCACGAACTGGCTCAGGGATGTAGGCATCCAGAGTTTCTACCAGCTTCTTGACAGCGGTAGTACCCATTTCGTTGTCGTCTTTGCCTTCCAGGGCCATACGAGCCGAACCGATGATGATCGGGGTGTCGTCGCCTGGGAAGTCGTAGGTGGACAGCAGGTCGCGAACTTCCATCTCGACCAGTTCCAGCAGCTCAGCGTCGTCTACCAGGTCAGCCTTGTTCAGGAAGACCACGATGTAAGGAACGCCTACCTGACGGGACAGCAGGATGTGCTCACGGGTTTGTGGCATCGGACCATCGGCGGCCGAGCAAACCAGGATCGCGCCGTCCATCTGGGCAGCACCGGTGATCATGTTCTTCACGTAGTCAGCGTGACCTGGGCAGTCAACGTGAGCGTAGTGACGAATGTTCGAGTTGTACTCGACGTGAGCGGTGTTGATGGTGATACCGCGCGCTTTTTCTTCCGGAGCCGAGTCGATCTTGTCGAACTCAACGACTGCCGAACCGAAAACTTCGGAGCAGACGCGAGTCAGAGCTGCGGTCAGAGTGGTCTTACCGTGGTCAACGTGGCCGAT
>NZ_JAMBDI010000008.1:0-11373 GCF_036858055.1 Pseudomonas sp. SF2
ATGTAGGAGCGAGCTTCGCTCGCGATGCGCCGCGCGGGAGGCGCTCGATCTTTCACACACCACAAAACCCGCGGCATACCCAACGCGCGCCCCACCTTTCGTCCCCTCGCAAGAGAAATTTCCAGCCACCTCTTGCACAACAAATATTATGGTATACCATCAGACAGCAAGAGCTGATAACCCTCACCAGGAGCCACCCATGAGTTTCGAAATCCGCAAGATCGTCACCTACTCCGAAGAGACCCGCATCGAAGGCGGCAAGGCCACCGACAAGCCGGTGACCATGGTCGGCCTGGCCGTGGTGATCAAGAACCCATGGGCCGGTCGCGGTTTCGTTGAGGATCTGAAGCCGGAAATCCGCGCCAACTGCTCGGACCTGGGTGCCCTGATGGTCGAGCGCCTGACAGCTGCCATCGGCGGCGCCGACAAGATCGAAGCCTACGGCAAGGCCGCAGTCGTCGGCGCCGACGGCGAAATCGAACACGCCTCGGCGGTGATCCACACCCTGCGCTTCGGCAACCACTACCGCGAAGCGGTACAGGCCAAGAGCTACCTGAGCTTCACCAACAAGCGCGGTGGCCCGGGCACCTCGATCCAGATCCCGATGATGCAGAAGGACGACGAAGGCCTGCGTTCGCACTACATCACCCTGGAAATGCAGATCGAAGACGCCCCGCGCGCCGATGAAATCGTCGTGGTCCTGGGCGCCTCCGACGGCGGCCGCCTGCACCCGCGCATCGGCAACCGCTACATCGACCTGGAAGAACTGGCTGCCGAAAAAGCCAACGCTCAATAACAACAACCAAGACGGGCCGGGGCGTGGCGTGCTTACCCGCCGCGCCCGACCTTCAAGGAGCGCCCTCCATGATTCAGCCTGTCGCTGAACGCACCCCCGCCGGCACCAGCTACCTGTCCGTCGGCCAGGGCCAACCCGTGGTACTGATACACGGCGTGGGCCTGAACAAGGAAATGTGGGGCGGTCAGTTCGTTGGCCTGGCCAACGACTACCGCGTCATCGCCTACGACATGCTTGGCCACGGCCAGAGCGCGCTGCCGCCCGCCGACATCGGCCTGGAAGGCTATGCCGCACAGCTCGCCGAACTGCTCGACCACCTGCAGATCGCCCAAGCCACCGTGATCGGCTTCTCCATGGGCGGCCTGGTCGCCCGGGCGTTCGCCCTCAACTACCCGCAGCGCCTGGCTGCACTGGTAGTGCTCAACAGCGTGTTCAACCGCACCCCCGAGCAGAGTGCCGGCGTTATCGCCCGCGCCGCCCAGGCTGCGCAGTTGGGCCCCGACGCCAACGTCGACGCCGCGCTCGACCGCTGGTTCAGCCGTGAATACAAGGCTGCCAACCCGGCGCAGGTCGCCGCCATTCGCCAGGTGCTGGCGAGCAACGACCCGCAGGGCTACCACACCACCTATTCGCTGTTCGCCACCCAGGACATGTACCGCGCCGCCGACCTGGGCAGCATCCAGGTGCCGACGCTGATCGCCACCGGCGAGCTCGACTCGGGCTCCACCCCGGCCATGACCCGCCAGCTCGCCGCCAGCATTCCTGGCGCGCACAGCGTGGTCCTTGCCGAGCAACGGCATATGATGCCGGTGGAAGCACCGCGTGAAGTCAACAAGATGCTGCTGGACTTCCTCGCGCAAGCCCGCACCCTCACCGAATCCGCCAAGGGGATTGTTGCATGACCCTCGTTCGTTTCCAGATGTGCATCGATGGCCAATGGCGCGATGCCCAGAGCGGCAAGACCTTCGACAGCCTCAACCCGGCCACCGCCCAGGCCTGGGCGCAACTGCCCGACGCCGACGAAGCCGATGTGGAACTGGCCGTGCAGGCCGCCCAGCGTGCCTTCGACAGCAAGGAATGGCGCAGCATCACCGCCACCGCGCGCGGCAAACTGCTGCGTCGCCTGGGTGACCTGATTGCCGAAAACAAGGAACACCTGGCCCAGCTGGAAAGCCGTGACAACGGCAAGCTGATCCGTGAAACCCGCGGCCAGGTCGGCTACCTGCCGGAGTTCTTCCATTACACGGCGGGCCTTGCCGACAAGCTTGAAGGCGGCACCCTGCCGCTGGACAAGCCCGACCTGTTCGCCTACACCGTGCACGAGCCGATCGGCGTGGTGGCCGGGATCATCCCGTGGAACAGCCCGTTGTACCTCACCGCAATCAAGCTGGCCCCGGCCCTGGCCGCCGGCAACACCATCGTGCTCAAGCCGTCCGAGCACGCCTCGGCGACCATCCTCGAACTGGCCCGCCTGGCCCTCGAGGCCGGCTTCCCGGCCGGTGTGGTCAACGTGGTCACCGGCTACGGCCCCAGCACCGGCGCGGCGCTCACCCGTCACCCGCTGGTGCGCAAGATCGCCTTCACCGGCGGCGCCGCCACCGCCCGTCACGTGGTACGCAGCAGCGCCGAGAACTTCGCCAAGCTGTCACTGGAGCTGGGTGGCAAGTCGCCGAACATCATTTTCGCCGACGCCGACCTGGACAGCGCCATCAACGGCGCCGTGGCCGGCATCTATGCCGCCTCCGGGCAAAGCTGCGTGGCCGGCTCGCGCCTGTTGGTGCAGGACGAGATCTTCGACGTGTTCGTCGAGCGCCTGATCGCCCGCGCCAAGCGCATCCGCATCGGCAACCCGCAGGACGACGCCAGCGAAATGGGCCCTATGGCCACCGCGCAACAGCTGGCCGTGGTCGAAGGCCTGGTGGCTGCGGCCAAGGCCGAAGGCGCCAAGCTGCACATGGGCGGCAAGCGTGCCGAGGTCGAGGGTGACGGTTGGTTCTACGAGCCGACCCTGTTCGAGTGCGACAGCAACTCGATGACCATCATGCAGGAAGAGGTGTTCGGCCCGGTTGCCGCGGTAATCCGCTTCAAGACCGAGGAAGAGGCCCTGGCCATCGCCAACGACTCGCAGTTCGGCCTGGCCGCCGGCATCTGGACCCGCGACCTGGGCCGCGCCCACCGCCTGGCCCGCGACGTGCGCTCGGGGATCATCTGGGTCAACACCTACCGCGCCGTGTCGGCCATGGCGCCGATCGGTGGCTTCAAGAACAGCGGCTACGGCCGTGAAAGCGGCATCGATTCGGTGCTGGCCTATACCGAGCTGAAGACGGTGTGGATCAACCTGTCCACCGCGCCTATGCCCGATCCCTTTGTCATGCGCTAGGAGATTGCGCCCATGATCGAACCAGGCATCTACAAAGACGTGATGGGCTCCTTCCCGTCCGGCGTCACGGTGGTCACCACCCTCGACGCCGACGGTGGCATCGTCGGCATCACCGCCAGCGCGTTCAGCGCGCTGTCGATCGACCCGGCGCTGGTGCTGTTCTGCCCCAACTACGCCTCCGACACCTACCCGATCCTGCGTGACAGCAAGCAGTTCGCGATTCACCTGCTGTCCGCCGACCAGACCGCCGAGGCCTATGCCTTCGCCGGCAAGGGCAAGGACAAGGCCAACGGCATCGACTGGCACCTGAGCGAGCTGGGCAACCCGCTGCTGGCCAAGGCCACGGCGATCATCGAGTGCGAACTGTGGCGCGAGTACGACGGCGGTGACCACGCGATCATCGTCGGTGCGGTGAAGAACCTGGTGCTGCCGGCCGAGCCGGTGACCCCGATGGTCTACCACAAGGGCAAGCTGGGCGCCCTGCCCCCGCTGGGCTGATAGACCTCATTGGCTTCTTCGCGGGCTCGCCCGCTCCCACAGGGATCGCATAGGTGCTGAAACCTGTGCAGTACCTGTGGGAGCGGGCAAGCCCGCGAAGAACCCGACACCGATGACCCTGTTTCATTCCGGAGTACTGCACATGAGCAATGAAAAGTACGAAAAAGGCCTGCAGATCCGTACCCAGGTGCTGGGCGAGGACTACGTCAACCGCTCGATCCAGAACGCCGACGACTTCACCAGGCCGTTGCAGGAACTGGTCACCGAATACTGCTGGGGCCACGTCTGGGGCCGCGAAGGCTTGTCGCTCAAAGAGCGCAGCATGATAAACTTGGCCATGATTTCCGCGCTCAACCGGCCCCACGAGCTCAAGCTGCACATTCGCGGCGCCTTGCGTAATGGCCTGAGCCGTGAACAGATTCGCGAGATCCTGCTCCAGGTCGGCATTTATTGCGGCGTGCCCGCGGCGGTGGACAGCTTCCGCCTGGCCCGCGAAGCGTTCGCTGAAGCCGATGCGGAGCCAACCCGTTAACACCGGGCTGTTCGAACCCACGCAAGGAGCACCCCAGGTTCGTGGTGCTCTTGCGGTTGCGGCCGGGCAGCCTCTTTAAGAGCGCACTTGATGAAACGCCAGCCACTCGACGACAGCTTCAAGGTCAACCGCAACCCCGTTACCCTGCGCGAAATCGTGCTCGACAAGCTGCGCGCCGCGATCATGAACTTCCACCTGCTGCCAGGCGATCGCCTGGTCGAGCGCGACCTCTGCGACCGCCTCGGCGTCAGCCGCACCTCGGTGCGTGAAGCCCTGCGCCATCTGGAATCCGAAGGTCTGGTGGAATTCGCCGACGCCAAGGGCCCGCGCGTGGCCATCATCACCCTGGAAGACGCCCGCGACATCTACGAGCTGCGCTGCGTGCTCGAAGGCCTGATCGTGCAACTGTTCACCCTCAACGCCAAGGCCAAGGACATCCGTGCCCTGGAGCGTGCGCTGGAGGTTAACCGCGAAGCCCTCGAAGAAGGCGAGCTGCAACAGGTGCTGGATTCGGTACAAGGTTTCTACGATGTGCTGCTGGAAGGCTCCGGCAACCAGGTGGCGGCCCAGCAGCTGCGCCAGTTGCAGGCGCGCATCAGCTACCTGCGCGCCACCTCGGTGTCGCAGGAGAACCGCCGCGGCGCCAGCAACCGCGAAATGGAAAAGATCGTCGAGGCGATCAAGAGCGGCGACCCGCTGGTGGCCCACCAGGCCTCGGTCGACCACGTCCGTGCCGCCGCCAAGGTGGCCCTGGACTACCTGCGCCAGAAGCAGGATGACAACGTCAAGGTGCGCGACATGGTCGAGCCCCTGGCTCTGAAGGATCCACGCATATAAGCCACCCATAGGCCACTGATCATGCCCACCGCCCCGCGCTACTGCCCGCACTGCACCAAGGAACTGGCCCGGGGCGTTCCCACAGGCGACACCCACGAACGCCTGCACTGCAACGGCTGCGGCTATATCCACTACGTCAACCCGAAGATCATCGCCGGCTGCATCATCGAGCGTGATGGCAAGTACCTGCTTTGCCAGCGCGCCATCCCGCCGCGCCCCGGCACCTGGACCTTGCCGGCCGGGTTCATGGAGGCCGGCGAGACCACCGAGCAGGCGGCCCTGCGCGAGGTCTGGGAAGAAAGCGGCGTACGCGCCGAAATCGTCTCGCCGTACTCGATCTTCAGCGTGCCGAAGATCAGCGAGGTGTACATCATCTTCCGCGCCATCGCCACCGAGGAAACCGGGCAGTACGGGGCGGAAACGCTGACATACAGGTTCTTCGAGCCGGACGAGATCCCGTGGGACGAAATCTATTACCCGGCAATCCGGCAAATTCTCGAGCGCTACATCCTCGAGCGGCAGGCCGGGGTTTATGGCATCTACATGGGCAATGATGACACTGGCAAGGTGCACTTCATTCGCTAGCCTGGGCCGGCCTCTTCGCGGGTAAACCCGCTCCCACAGGTAGGGTGCACACCTTGAGCAATGTGCTATCCCTGTGGGAGCGGGTTTACCCGCGAAGAGGCCGGTACAGCCACCCAAAACGCTCGCCAAACGTCTATTCTGGATGCACCCTAAAGGCCTTATGCAAAAGGACCAGCAGAGCACATGGCAAAATGGCTAGACGGCGGCGGGCTGATGGCCGAACGCATCCGCAATCACGATTGGGCCGCCACCCCGCTGGGCCCGCTGCAGCAGTGGCCCGACCCGCTCAAGACCAGCCTGGCCCTGTGCCTGGCCTCGCGCTTCCCACAAGCCGTGCTTTGGGGCCCCGACCTGCTCACCCTGCACAACGACGCGTTCTCGCAGATTCTCGGGCAAAAGCCCTCAGCCCTGGGCATCCCCTTCCGCGCCGTTTGGCAGGAAGCCTGGGCCGACATCGGCCACATGGCCAACCGCGCCTTGGCCGGCGAGGCGGTATACATTGAAGACTTCCCGCTCATCATCGACCGCAACGGCAGCCCCGAACGGGCCTATTTCACCTTCTGCTACAGCCCCATCCGCGACCATGACGGCAAGGTGCTGGGCATGCTCGACACGGTCACCGAAACCACCGCCAGCGTGCTCGCCAACCAGCGCCTGAACTTCCTCGACGACCTGGGCCGTGCCGTGGCCGACGCCACCGACCCGGACCAGATCCTCGCCATTACCACGCGCATGCTGGTCGAGCACCTGCAACTGTCGAGTTGCGGCTATGCGGTGATGGACCCCGACGAAGATGGCTTCACCATCTGCGGTGACGCCGTGGCGCCCGGCTCGCCGCATCTGCTGGGCCGCTACCAGCTGCAGGACTTCGGCAAGCTGGCGCTCGGCCGACTGCGCAGTGGCCTGCCGTTGGTCATCCAGGACAACCTGAGCGAGCTGCCCCCGGAGGAAGCTGCCAGCTTCCAGGCCATCGGCATTACCGCGACCATTTGCATGCCCCTGATCAAGAGCGGCCGATTGACCGCGCTGATGGCCATCCACGACAAGACGCCACGGAAATGGACCCACTATGAACAGGCGCTGATCAGCGAAGTCACCGAGCGCTCCTGGGCGCATATCCAGCGGGTGCAGGCCCACGCCGAAGTGCGCGAGGCCATGGCTGCACTGGAGGCGCTGAATGCCACCCTCGAACAGCGCGTGGACGAGCGCACCACCCAGTTGCTGCACACCGAAGCCGTGCTACGTCAGACCCAGAAGCTTGAAGCCATCGGCCAGCTGACCGGCGGCGTGGCCCATGACTTCAACAACCTGCTGACCATCATTCGCTCGTCGCTGCACTTTCTGCAGCGCCCCAACCTCGACGCACAGCGCCGCGAACGCTACCTCAAGACCATGTCCGACACCGTCGAGCGCGGTACCAAGCTGACCGGCCAGTTGCTGGCCTTCGCCCGCCGCCAGGCCCTGAGCCCGCAAGTGTTCGAGGCAGGGCCACGGCTGGAGGCCATGGCCGACATGCTCGACACCGCCACCGGTGCGCGGATCCAGGTCGAGCTGCAATTGCCACAGGCGCCTTGCCATATCCGCGCCGACCTCAACCAGCTGGAAACCGCCGTAATCAACCTGATGCTCAACGGCCGCGATGCAATGGCCGGCGAAGGCACCTTGCAGTTGCGCCTGCAGGCCGACCAGCGGCTGCCTGCCCTGCGCGGCCAGGCACCACAGCCGGGCCCGTTCGCGGCGATTTCAGTGAGCGACAGCGGTGTCGGCATTGCCGACGAACTGCTCGAGCGCATCTTCGACCCGTTCTTCACCACCAAGGCACCAGGTGAAGGCACCGGGCTCGGGCTGTCGCAAGTGTTCGGGTTTGCCAAGCAGTCCGGGGGCGATGTGCAGGTGAGCAGTGTCGTCGGCCAGGGCACCACCTTTACCTTGTACCTGCCCCAGGAACCGCCGCCTGCGACCTAGATGGTCAGCGCCGCCCTTCGGCCAGCATGCGCACGGCCAGACCTGCCAACACCGTGCCCATCAACCAGCGCTGAACTTGCTGCCACAAAGGGCGACCAGCGAGGAACACGGCGATCGATCCGGCCATGATCGCGATCAGTGCATTGACCGAAACGCTGATGGCGATCTGCGTCGACCCCAACACCAGCGACTGCAGCAGCACGCTGCCATGCCCCGGCTCGATGAACTGCGGCATCAGCGACAGGTACATGACGGCGATCTTGGGGTTGAGCAGGCTGGTGGCAAAGCCCATGGTGAACAGCCGCCGCGGGCTGTCGGCCGGCAGGTCGCGTACCTGGAACGGCGAACGGCCACCCGGTCGCAGTGCCTGCCAGGCCAGGTACAACAGGTACAGCGCGCCACCGATGCGCAGCACGTCGTAGGCAAAGGGCACAGCCATCACCAGGGCGGTGATGCCCAGCGCGGCGCAGAACATGTAGATGACGAAACCCAGGGCCACGCCACCCAGCGAAATCAACCCGGCCTTGCGTCCCTGGCAGATCGAACGGGAGAGCAGGTAGATCATGTTCGGCCCTGGGGTCAGGACCATGCCGAGGCAGATAAGGGCGAAGGTGAGCAGTTGCGTGGTTTCGGGCATGGAGCACGTCCTGGATGTGCGTTGAAGTGGTGCGAGTTTATCCGAGGCTTGGTCTGTCGTCTGTACTGGCTTGCCGGCGATGAGGCCAATGCATTCAACCCATTTGGCCGGCTATCAAGCCGAGGGCCACCGTGATCATCGCTACCCCCGACACCCGGCCAACCAGCTTCGCCGCCCCCGGCCGGGTGCTCAGCACGGCTTTGGCGCCATAGCCGACCAGCGAGTAGATCACCAGCGAGCTGCACAGGTGTACCAGGCCCAGCAGCAAGATCTGCAACGGCACCGGCCAGCTGGAGTGCGGGTCGGTGAACTGCGGCAACAGCGCCAGGAACAGCAGGAACACTTTCGGGTTCAGGCCGCTGACGCAAAAACCCTTGAATGCCCAGTGCGAACCCGACTCCCCCGCCCCATCCTGCCCGGCAGCCGGCAATGCCGGGCTCAGCAACAGGTTGCCACCCAGCCACAACAGGTAGCTGCACCCCGCCAGGGTCAGCAAGGTCAGCGCCAGCGGGTGGCCGGCCAGCAGGCTGCCGACCCCGGCTGCCACCACCAGGGTCGCGAGGAAATGCCCTGACAACATCCCCGCCACCGCGGGCATTACCCAGCGCCCGCGCATGCCGGCCGAAATGGCATAGGCCCAGTCCGCTCCGGGGGTAATCACGAACAGCATCGACACGGCCCAAAACGCCGTCAGAACACTGAGAGCCACTTGAATCTTCCTTTTTCCACTGCTTTGCGATGACGAAAGATTACGGATTCCGCCGAGGGATTTTCTTTCGTATATTCCCCACCAGCCCTCAATGACTGGAAGATCCTTTTCAATGGACAGGACAGATCGAAAAATCCTTGCCGAGCTGCAAAAAGATGGTCGGCTATCGGTGACCGAACTCGCTGACCGTGTGGGGCTCAGCCTGTCGCCCTGCCATCGGCGCCTGAAGGCACTAGAGGAATCCGGCGCGATTCTTGGCTATCACGCCCGCTTGGCACCGAGCGCCCTGGGGTTGAACTTTGCCGCGCTGGTCTTCGTGACCCTGCGCGAGGTCACCCGCCAGCCGGTAGCGGACTTTGAAGCAGCGCTGGCCGAGATCCCGCAGATCGTCGAGGCGCAGCGGCTGTTTGGCGACCCGGATTACCTGCTGCATGTGGTGGCCAAGGATTTGCCGGCGTTCCAGAAGCTGTATGACGAGCAGTTGACCAGCATTCCCAATGTGAAGCGGTTGAGTTCGACCCTGGTGATGAAAGAGGTGATTCAGGATCGGTTATTGCCGATGTAGGTGTTTCCTACAGTGCCGGCCCTTTCGCGGGTAAACCCGCTCCCACCTCGACCGCATTGACATCAAGTCATGCCAGTACCTGTGGGAGCGGGTTCACCCGCGAAAGGGCCGGTACAGGCGACCTTTTTATCTGCCCTGAAAACGCGCACGGCGCCCCACCAAAGCACACAGTTTCTCGCCTCCACAAGGCCCAAACCCCTCTAGCCCAAGCCCTCCCGCCCCGTGGCACCCTCCTTGCAACCGTCCCCCGCTTAACCTTTTGTCAGCCTTAGGTTTTTTAAGGTTTATGGGCACATATTTACTAATTTCTCGTTATCCCCGCGCCCCGCATCATCGCTCCAACAAGAACGCGTCGCCCTTCGCCGGCACGCCCCCGGGCAGTTCCCGATGCCCTACCTTGCCTTGGAGTCAGTCATGACCAGTGCAGCCAATTCGGCACCCCTCATAGAAAAACACACGATCGGCTACGTGCCCCCGCAAGACCGCCATGGAAAGGTAAGGGATCTGTTCACACTGTGGTTCGGCGGCAACATCGCGCCGCTGCCCATCGTCACCGGCGCACTGGGTGTGCAGCTGTTCCACCTGAACCTGGTATGGGGCATCGTCGCCATCCTCGTCGGCCACCTGGTCGGTGGCGTACTGATGGCGCTGCACTCGGCCCAAGGCCCGCAGATGGGCATCCCGCAGATGATCCAGAGCCGCGCCCAGTTCGGCTCGCTTGGTGCGCTGCTGGTGGTAGTGATTGCCGGGGTCATGTACATCGGCTTCTTCGCCTCCAACATCGTCCTCGCCGGCAAGTCGCTGCACGGTGTGGTCGATGCCGTACCGGTACCGGTGGGCATCGTCATCGGTGCGCTGGGCTCGGGCATCATCGGCATCATCGGCTACCGCTTCATCCACGTGCTCAACCGCATCGGCACCTGGGTGCTGGGTATCGGTATCGTGGTCGGCTTCGGCTACATCTTCAGCCACGTGCAGAGCGACGACTTCCTCACCCGCGGCGGGTTCAACCTGGCCGGCTGGCTGGCCACCGTGTCGCTGGCGGCGCTGTGGCAGATCGCCTTTGCGCCGTATGTGTCGGACTACTCGCGTTACCTGCCGGCGGACGTGAAGGTCAGCTCGACGTTCTGGACTACCTACCTGGGCTCGGCCCTGGGTTCGAGCCTGTCGTTCATCTTCGGCGCCGTGGCGGTGCTGGCGATCCCGGCCGGCATGGACACCATGGACGCCGTCAAGCTGGCCACCGGTACCCTCGGCCCGATCATGCTGGTGCTGTTCCTGCTCAGCGTAATCAGCCACAACGCCCTCAACCTGTATGGTGCGGTGCTGTCGATCATCACCCTGGTGCAAACCTTCGCCTACCGCTGGATCCCTACCGCCAAGAGCCGTGCCGTGCTGTCGCTGATCGTGCTGTCGGCCTGCTGCGTGGTGGCGGTGTTCGCCTCGGCGGACTTCATCGGCCACTTCGTCGACATGGTGCTGGTGCTGCTGGTGGTGCTGGTGCCGTGGACGGCGATCAACCTGATCGACTTCTATGCCATTCACAAGGGTGACTACGACATCCAGTCGATCTTCCAGGTCGATGGCGGCATCTACGGGCGTTACAACCCGCAGGCGCTGATCGCCTATGCGGTGGGCATCGTGGTGCAGATCCCGTTCATGAACACGCCGCTGTATGTCGGGCCGATTTCCGAGCATATCAACGGCGCTGACCTGTCGTGGCTGGTGGGGCTGGCGATCACTTCGCCGCTGTACTGGTGGCTGGCCAGCCGTGACAGTGCCTACCGTCGCCGGCAGATGAGTGCCAAGGTGGCCATGGGGCACTGATTCAACCTGTACCGGCCTCTTCGCGGGCTTGCCCGCTCCCAC
>NZ_JAMBDI010000008.1:11387-70003 GCF_036858055.1 Pseudomonas sp. SF2
GTGGGAGCGGGCAAGCCCGCGAAGAGGCCGGTACAGGCAACACATCAATCAGAGGTTATAGGCCCGCTCATTGTGCTCCGCCAGATCCAGCCCCTGCTCTTCCTCTTCCCGGCTGGCCCGCAGCCCCACGGTCAGCTTGATCGCCCCGAGAATCGCCCAGCTCACCACGAAGCAATACACGAAGGTGAACGCCACTCCCTTCAACTGCACCAGTGCCTGCCCGATCGGCGCCGCGCCCTCCACATAGCCGCCCAACGCAGGCGCGGCAAATACCCCGGTCAGTATCGCGCCGACCATTCCGCCCACGCCATGCAGGCCGAACACGTCCAGGCTGTCGTCATAGCCCAGTGCCTGCTTCAACCGGGTCACGGCAAAGAAGCAGATGGCCCCGGTCAAAAGCCCGATCACCAGCGCGCCCAGCGGCCCGACAAATGCACAGGCCGGGGTAATCCCGACCAAACCTGCCAAAGCCCCTGAAGCCGCACCCAGGGCCGTCGGCCGACCATGCATCACCTTCTCGGTCAGCAACCAGCCGACAATCCCCGCACAAGCCGCCACCATGGTCGCCAGCATCACCACCCCCGCCGCCTGGTTGGCCGCCAGCCCCGAGCCGACGTTGAAGCCGAACCAGCCCACCCACAGCAACCCGGCGCCCACCAGGGTGAAGCCGAGGTTGTGCGGCGGCATGGCCACCTGCGGGTAGCCCTTGCGCTTGCCCAGCATCAACGCCGCAGCCAGGGCTGCCACGCCGGAGTTGATATGCACGGCGGTACCACCGGCAAAGTCCAGCACCCCCCAGTTGACCATCAACGCCCCCGGCCCGCCCCAGACCATATGTGCGATCGGCGCGTACACCAGCACGAACCAGGCGGCCATGAACAGCAACGAAGCACTGAACTTCATCCGTTCGGCGAAACCACCGGCAATCAGCGCCGGGGTGATGATGGCGAAGGTCAGCTGGAACACCGCGAACACCCCTTCCGGGATGGTACCGACCAGGCTGTCATGACCGATGTCCAGCATCAGCGCCTTGCCCAGCCCGCCGATGAAACTGTTGAAGGTCAGCTGGCCCTCGACCATGCCGGTGGTGTCGACCACCAGGCTGTAGCCGAACAGCACCCAGAGGATGCCGATCACCCCGGCCACGGCGAACAGCTGGGTGAACACCGAAAGGAGGTTCTTGGCCCGCACCATGCCGCCGTAGAACAGCGCCAGGCCCGGGATGCACATCATCAGCACGAACATCGCGGCGCAGATCATCCAGGCGGTGTTGCCGGTGTCCAGGGTGGGCTCGGCGGCGTGGGCCCGGGAAGTCAGGGCTAACAACATTACAGCGAGGGTGAGTTGCTTCATGGAGTCACTCCTGTGTGAATGGTGGGGGTGCCCTGGGGCTGCTTTGCAGCCCATCGCGACACAAGGCCGCTCCCACAAGGGGTTGCGGTGGCTATATGTGGGAGCGGCCTTGTGTCGCGAAAGGGCCGCAAAGCGGCCCCCGACGGTCAACTCAATATTGCGCCTGGCCCGGCACCCATGCGGTCCCCGCCAATGGCACCCGCGCCATCGCCGCCGCCTCCACGGTCAACGCCACCAGGTCTTCCGGGTCCAGGTTGTGCAAGTGCGACTTGCCACACGCCCGTGCCATGGTCTGCGCCTCCAGCACCAGCACCCGCAGGTAGTTGGCCAACCGGCGCCCCGCCTCCTCCGGGTTCAGGCGCTTGGCCAGTTCCGGATCCTGGGTGGTGATGCCGGCCGGGTCGCGGCCGTTCTGCCAGTCGTCATAGAAGCCTGCCGCCGAGCCGATCTTCTTCAGTTCGGCATCCAGCCGCGGGTGGTTGTCACCCAGCGCGATCAACGCCGCAGTGCCAATGGCCACCGCATCAGCCCCCAGGGCCATGGCCTTGGCCACATCGGCACCATTGCGAATGCCGCCGGAGACGATCAACTGCACCTTGCGGTGCATGCCCATTTCCTGCAGCGCCTGCACTGCCTGCGGGATGGCCGACAGGATCGGGATGCCGACGTGCTCGATAAACACTTCCTGAGTCGCGGCGGTACCACCCTGCATGCCATCGAGCACGATCACATCGGCACCGGCCTTCACCGCCAGCTTGACGTCGTAATACGGGCGACTGGCGCCGATCTTCACGTAGATGGGCTTTTCCCAGTCGGTAATCTCGCGGATTTCGGCAATCTTGATCGCCAGGTCGTCCGGGCCGGTCCAGTCCGGGTGGCGGCAGGCGCTGCGCTGGTCGACGCCAATCGGCAAAGTACGCATGCCAGCCACGCGCTCGGTCACCTTCATGCCCAGCAACATGCCGCCACCGCCCGGTTTGGCACCTTGGCCGAGGACGATCTCGATGGCATCGGCCTTGCGCAGGTCGTCGGGGTTCATGCCGTAGCGCGACGGCAGGTACTGGTACACCAGGTGCTGTGACTGGCCGCGCTCTTCCGGGGTCATGCCACCGTCGCCAGTGGTGGTGCTGGTGCCGGCGATGGTCGCACCACGGCCCAGGGCTTCCTTGGCATTGGCCGACAACGCGCCGAAGCTCATGCCGGCGATGGTCACCGGGATTTTCAGGTGGATCGGCTTCTTGGCGAAGCGGGTGCCTAGCAGCACATCGGTGCCGCATTTCTCGCGGTAGCCTTCCAGCGGGTAGCGCGACACGCTGGCACCGAGCAGCAGCAGGTCGTCGAAGTGCGGCACGCGGCGCTTGGTGCCACCACCGCGAATGTCGTAGATGCCGGTTTCAGCGGCACGCTGGATTTCCTGGATGGTCAGGCGATCGAAGGTGGCCGACTCACGCAGTACCGGGGGGAATTGCTCGCTCATGGGAATGCTCCTGGATCAGTACGCGCTGGCGTTGTCGACTTTGAAGTTGTACAGCTGGCGAGCCGAGCCGTAGCGTTTGAAATCGGCGGCCTTGTGGTCCAGGCCGGCCTTGTTCAGCAGTTCCTGCAGCTCTTGCAGGTGCTCGGCGCGCATCTCTTTCTCGATGCAGTCCGAACCCAGGGACTGCACCGAACCCTTGACGTAGATGCGCACCTCGTACAGCGAATCGCCCAGCGCATCGCCGGCATCGCCACACACCACCAAACGCCCGGCCTGGCCCATGAAGCAGCTCATGTGGCCGATGCTGCCGCCGACGACGATATCCACGCCCTTCATGGAAATACCGCAACGCGCGCCGGCGTCGCCCTCGATCACCAGCAGCCCGCCATGGGCGGTGGCGCCGGCGGCCTGGGAGGCGCTGCCCTTGACCCGCACCGAGCCGGACATCATGTTCTCGGCCACGCCGACACCGACGTTGCCATGCACGGTGACGCTGGCCTGCTGGTTCATGCCGGCGCAGTAATAGCCGGCGTGGCCTTCGATATCCACGGCCACGGCGGCGTTGATGCCCACGGCCAGGTTGTGCTTGCCGTCGGGGTGGGTCACCCGCCATTCGTGGTCCTGCACCTCACCGTGCAAGGACTGGTTGAGGACACGCACCGAGGTGCTGGAAAGGTCGATCGTCTTCATGGGGTTCTCCAGTGGTTCGGTGGCAGGTCAGGCGCTTTTGCGTTCCCAGACGTACAGGGTGGCCGGGGCCGGTTCCCAGACCTTGGCGTTTTCGATGCCCGGCAGGCTGGCCAGCGCCTGGTACTCCGAGGCCATGGCCACGTAGTCGTCGGTCTCGGCCAGCACGGCGGGCTTGCAGGCGATCGGGTCGCGGATCACGGCAAAGCCGTTGCGGGTGCCGATGGCGAAGGTGAAGAAGCCATCGAGGTCCTCCAGGGCGCCGTCCAGGGCCTGGGCCAGGCTGTCGCCCTGCTGCAGGCGCCAGGTCAGGTAGCCGGCAGCCACTTCGGTGTCGTTGTCGGTTTCGAAGCTGATGCCTTCGCGCTTGAGTTGCTGGCGCAGGCGGAAGTGGTTGGACAGTGAGCCGTTGTGCACCAGGCACAGGTCGGCACCGGTGGAGAACGGGTGGCTCCCTTCCATGGTCACGGCGCTTTCGGTGGCCATGCGGGTATGGCCGATGATGTGACTGCCCTTCATGCTGCCCAGGCCGAAGCGGCTGGAAATGTCTGCCGGCAGGCCCATGCCCTTGAGAATTTCGATGCTCTGCCCGGCGCTCATGATGCGTACATCGGGCGCCTGCTCGGCCAATGCGGCGCGGACAGCGGCCTCATCGGAGTGCACCTTGAGCACGGCGGCGCTGGCGTTCTGGAACCAGTCCAGCGAACAGCCCAGGCTGCCCTCCAGCCGGCCCATCAAGGTGGTCCAGGGATAGTTGATGTCGGTGGCCTGCAGGGTCAGCTTGACCCAGCCGTCAGCCACTTCATCGCCGTAGATGGCAAAACCGGCGCTGTCCGGACCACGATCGGTCATGGCCTTGAGCATGGGGTCGAAGAGTTTGCCGAGCTGGGCTTCCAGCTCGGGATTTTTCAGGTACAGACCTACGATTCCACACATGGTGATGCTCCTTACTAGGCAGTGGGCGACCGCTTTCGTGCTGGCCGCCCAAGGGATTGGGGGGCGGTCAGAAGAATTCGGTGTAACGCTGGATTTCCCAGTCGGAGACGTGGCGGCAGTACTCCACCCACTCCATGCGCTTTAGCTTGATGAACTCGTCGACGATTTCGGCGCCCAGCACCTCGCGGAACAGCGGGTCGGCCTCCAGGGCGTCGGCCGCTTCCTTTAGCGACTGTGGCAAGGTCTTGATGCCGCGTGCGGCGATCTCTTCCAGGCTGAGGTTGTAAAGGTTTTCGTTGCACATCTCGCCCGGCTCCAGCTGTCGGTCAATGCCATCGAGGCCGGCAGCGATGATCGCGGCGGTGACCAGGTACGGGTTGCAGCCGGCATCCGGCAGGCGGAATTCCAGGCGGCCATAGGGGATGCGCACCATCGCCGAGCGATTGTTGGCGCCGTAGGCGACAAACGCCGGGGCCCAGGTGGCGCCGGACAGCGAACGGCCGACCACCAGGCGCTTGTACGAGTTGACCGTGGGCGCGGCGAAGGCGCACAACGCCGGGCCATGGGCCAGCAGGCCTGCGGCAAAGTGGTAGGCCAGCTTCGACAGGCCCATGCCGCTGCTGTCGGACGGGTCATGGAACAGGTTCTTGTTGGTGCTGCTGGCCAGCGACAGGTGGAAGTGCATGCCATTGCCGGCGCGCTTGGGGTCGGGCTTGGGCATGAACGAGCAGATCATGCCCAGGTCGTTGGCAATCTCGCCGGCGGCCATGCGGAAGAAGGTGAAGCGGTCGGCCGACTCCAAGGCGTCGCTGTAGGTGTAGTTGATCTCGAACTGGCCGTTGGCGTCCTCATGGTCGATCTGGTAGATGTCGAAGCCCACCGGCTGCAGCGCCTCGGTCAGGCGCTCGAGGAACAGCCGCGAGCGCGACAGGCCCTTGTAGTCGTAGCACGGCTTGTCGAGGTTGTCGGAGGCGTCCACCAGTTGCAGCTTGCCATCCTCGTCGCGGCGGAACAGGCTGAACTCGGGCTCCAGCCCGGTGTTCAGGGTCCAGCCCTTGTCGGCCAGGCGCTGCACCTGCTGCTGCAACACGTAGCGGCTGTCGTAGGGCCAGGGTTGGCCGTTTACGTGGCCTACACACACCACACGGCCGTAGCCCGGCTGCCACGGGACCGGGATCAAGGTGGAAAGGTCGCCGCGGGCCATGAAGTCCGGGCCGTGCGGTTCCATGCCCATGCCGCAGATGGCGAACCCGGCAAAGCCGGCGCCCTCCTCGGCCACCATCTTCAGGCCCGATACCGGCACCGATTTGGTCTTCGCCGAGCCATGGATATCGACGAACTGTGCCAGCACGTACTTGATGCCGTGCTGATCGAGGGTGCGCTGGGTTTCTGCTGGCAACATGGGTTGAACACTCCTGGGCAAGGGGCAATGATTCCGCATGAGAAACTTACTTTCCTCACAGGAATGCAATGCGCTTGCCAACTTTGTTCAGGGTGCAACCTTGCGGTGTCTGAGCGGGCCTCTTCGCGGGCATGCCCGCTCCCACAGGGTTCGCCGCAAAGCCCTGTGGAAGCGGGCTTGCCCGTGAAGAGGCCGATACAGGCAGCACAAAACCCAGGCAGATTTTCATGCTCCATTTATGGGAAACTTGTTTTCACCCGAGGAAAGAAGCTGCCAATGCAGTTGCCTTTCGCACTTTCTCGGTGCGAAAAATTTATTCTTGAACTGAAACCGTGCAGGACATTCGATGCCAACCGAAACCGAACCGCGCCTTCGCCTGGAGCAGTACCTGGGTCTGCAGATCAAGCGTCAACGCCAGGCCCAGTCCCTCAAGCTCGCTGATGTCGCACGCATCGCCGGCATCAGCCAAGGCATGCTGAGCAAGATCGAGAACGCCCAGGTGTCCACCAGCCTCGACACTCTCAGCCGCCTGTGCGACGTGCTGGGCATGCCGATGGCCAAGCTGTTCAGCCAATATGACCAGCCCGACGGCAATGCCTTGCTGGTGAAAGCCGGTGAAGGGCTGGAGGTAGTGCGCCGCGGTACCGAGAAAGGCCACACCTACCATCTGCTCAATCACGCTAGGGGGCCGAAGAAAAACTTCGAGGCCTACATGGTGACCATGGACGACGCCAGTGAAGAGTTCCCGACCTTCGCCCACCCCGGCACCGAGTTCCTCCACTTGCTGGAGGGCGAACTGGTGTACCGCCACGGCAACCAGCTTTATCACATGCAGGCCGGCGACAGCCTGACCTTCGACGGCGAGACCCCGCACGGCCCCGAGCAACTGGTGCAGGTACCCATCCGCCTGTTGTCGATCATGAACTACGGCGACGAGTGACGCGGCGCAGCAAGGCAACAACCGGTGTCGCGATCAGACAAGCACACGTCGCCCGCGATCGGCTTCCGAGCTGTGCCTACAAAGGTAATACACACATCGACCAGCCCCGCTCCGTGGGCTGATCGGTGTGGTATTGGCGAGTAAAACAGCCTCGTTTCACAATTCCTACGCTGTAGCGTCTTTTTTGCACCGGGCAGTTCGTCCGGGCTCATTCGGAAGCGTGCGGTTGGCTATTTCGACTTGGACGCGCTGTCCGACATCGAGGTCGCTGCAGTAGGCGACTCGATGTTCATTTGAGGTTTCTTGCAAAGCCTATAAAACAGATGGTGGCCATGGTCACCCTCCACTTCCTCGCAACAAAGTACGCGGCGCCACCCCAAACGCCTTCCTAAACGCGTGACTAAAATGCGAAAAATCCGAAAACCCGAACTCCAACGCCGCCTGCGAAACACTCCTAACATGCCCACACTCAATCGCCACGCGGCTAGCATTCAGCCGCTCCTTCCAAATCTCCGCAACCGGCGACTTCTGATGCCGCGCAAACGCCCGGGTCACCGTGCGCGTTGACACATGGTGCGCCAGCGCAATCGTTTCGATCGACAGCTCCGGCTCGGTTAAATGCCGCTGAATGTAGTTCATGATCCGCTCATACAAATCCAGCTCTTTATGAGTGGTATTAAGGTCCTGCAGCTCCAGGCTGAGCACCAGCAAATCAATGATGGTGTTGGAGTAGCGTCGGGAAATCCCTTCGTCCTGCAAGAGCGCGACTGAACTGGCCGCCTGGCCAATCATCTGCCGCAGCGGGATCACACCGGGGCGTGCTTCATCCAGCACCAGCGCGGTGAAGTCGCCGATGCGGGGCAGGCGCTGAGCAAGCAGCGGGCGAGGGATGCGGATCAGGTGGTTTTCGGTACCACCGAGGCTGAAGCGGAACGGTTTGGTTGCGTCGTAAAGAAACAAATTACCCGCTGTGAGGCTGGCTTTGCGGGTGTGTTGTTCGATTTCTCCATGGCCGTCGAGGGTGAATCCAAGCCAGATATCTTCGGCGGGGTCGCGGCGCAAATGGTGCTCGGAGCGCACCCAGTGATGCAGCGGCGAGGACAGGGTGGTGATGTCAAGGGGGCCAATTCCGTTGACCTGCAGCGCACCTTCGAAATCGCCCTGCGACGAGGGTTTGCTGTCTGCCGATAGGCAATGATGGCAGACCACTTCCCGCCAGTAATCAAAGCGGCGAGCGGGCGGAACGACAAGAGTGGAATATTGGTTGGTCTCAGCCATGATGGCGCTCACCTTGATTCAACAAAGGGAGAAAACGGGGCACTGTTACCGCGGGTGATATAGGCAAAAAACACGCCATTGGTCTGGGTTGGCGCAAAGGAATCCACTGCGTGATTGTGTCAGCGCGTACCTGTTAACAGCATCAACTACCCCTCCCCATTTCAGGGCAAAAGACCTGATTTCCGTGGTGCGCCGCACCATTGCGGTTCGTACTCGGGTGAGTGTTTTGGCCCTGTCTTTTCCAACCAAACAGTTGTCCTTGCGAACAAAGCGGGGCTAGTCGGTCCTGCCTAACTTGACACTTGCGGCAATTCAGCGACCCATGCCGGCGAGGTGACCCATGCAATTCACACAACAACAGCAAGTGGCCGATGAGTTCAGGTGGCTGCATATGCGTGACCTGGCGCCCGAAGAATTCCTGTCGTGGCTGCTTGAGTGGGGGGCCTGCGCCATGCGAGCCCGGCTGGCGAGTGCTGCCCTTGATACTGAGCGTGTGCCTGAACCAAAAATAACAAGGAGCCTGTGATGGAATCTGCAATCGACAAACACCTCAAGTGCCCGCGGACGTTATCGCGCCGAGTGCCTGACGATTACCAGCCGCCCTTCCCTATGTGGGTTGGCCGCGCTGATGAGCAGTTGACTCAGGTGGTGATGGCTTACCTGGGCGTGCAATACAAAGGTGATAGCCAGCGCGAACAGGCCTTACAGGCGATGCGCGACATCGCTGCCAGCTTCAGTCTGGCCAACGGCCCGCTGACCTACGACCTGACTCACCACACCGACAGCAGTGGCTACGATAACCTGATGATCGTCGGCTATTGGAAGGACGCTGGCGCCTATTGCCGCTGGTTGCGCTCGGCCGAGGTGGATGGCTGGTGGAATTCACCGCAGCGCTTGAATGATGGCCTGGGTTATTACCGCGAGATCTCCGCTCCGCGGGCGGAGCAGTTCGAGACGTTGTATGCGTTTCAAAACGACTTGCCCGGCGTTGGCGCGGTCATGGACAACACCAGTGGCGAAATCGAGGAGCACGGTTACTGGGGCTCGATGCGCGACCGTTTCCCGATGTCGCAAACCGACTGGATGAACCCCAATGGCGAGCTGAGAGTAGTGTCTGGCGACCCAGCCAAGGGTGGTCGAGTAGTAGTGATCGGCCATGACAACATCGCCTTGATTCGCTCGGGGCAGGACTGGGCAGCGGCGGAGGCGGCGGAGCGCTCGTTGTACCTGGATGAGATCTTGCCGACTTTGCAGGACGGCATGGACTTCTTGCGCGACAACGGCCAACCGTTGGGCTGTTACAGCAATCGCTTTGTACGCAATATCGATGCGGACGGTAACTTCCTGGACATGAGTTACAACATCGGCCACTGGCGTTCGCTGGAAAAACTCGAGCGCTGGGCCGAATCCCATCCGACCCATTTACGCATCTTCGTCACCTTCTTTCGAGTGGCTGCGGGGCTTGAGAAGTTGCGGCTCTACCACGAGGTGTCGGTGTCGGATGCGAGCACCCAGGTGTTCGAATACATCAACTGCCACCCGCACACCGGCATGTTGCGTGACGCGCAAGTAAGCGCTAACTAACAACGAACTCCACGTTTAGCCCTGCACCTGTCGTTATTACGACAGCGGGCTCTTTTTGCCCGCGTTTTGACTCAAGATAAGGACTTAGTCCATGAAACAGCTCCGTTACCTGATGCTTGCAGCGGCCGCGCCGTGCCTGTCTGCGCAAGCAGTTGAAGTTTCGCCAGGGGATTATGAAGTGCTGCCGGCGGGTAAAACCATCGGTGTGGTCTATTACCAGCATTCCACCACCGACAGCGCCTACGCCCAAGGCCACAAGGCCAGCTCGGACTTCAACCTGACCTCTAACGTCGGCATCTTGCGTTTGCTGCACGTCTATGAATTGACCGACCGTCTCACCATCGAGCCGCAGTTTCTGCTGCCGTTCGGCCATGTTTCCAGCGGCGGTGACGCCTCGGTTCTGGGCAGCACCAGCGGCATCGGTGACCTCATCCTGACCGCGCCGCTCAAGTACCGCCTCAATGAGGCGAACGACACGATCAGCGCTACGGCTTACCTCATCGCGCCAACGGGTAACTACGACCGCAAAGACGCGCTCAATCTGGGCGAAAACCGCTGGAAGGTCGACCTGCAGGCCGCTTACATCAAGCACTTCGACGATAAATGGGCGATCGATGTAGTCGGTGATGCAATCTGGTACGGCGACAACGACGACTTCACCGTCAACTCGGTACGCCGTGAGCAGGATGTGTCATACGCCGCGCAGCTAATGGGGCGCTACATCATCGACTCGGGCACGTCCCTAGCCGTTGGTTTAGGCCACACCTGGGGTGGAGAAACTCAAGTGGACGGCACCTCCCAGGACGACCGTAGCAAAACCACCAACTTCCGCGTTACCGCCACCAAGTTCTTTACCGCTCAGGACCAGTTGCAGATGCAACTGGGGCGTGACCTCGCGGTAGAAAACGGCCCGAAAGAAAACTTCCGCCTGAACCTCAGGTACGTCCGGGTCTTTTAACCGTCTGCCCACCCTCAGCTGAAATGGAGCACGCACAAATGGCTGACCAACACGCATCCACCGAACAACAACCTTCGCTGTACACCCGCCTGGGCGGCTACGACGCTATCTACCAGTTCGCCGGCGCGGTATTGCGCAAGACCATGGCCCATCCGGCAATTGGTCATATCTGGGCACATATGTCCGAGTCGACCTTCCAGAAAGAGCACATCAACTTTGTCGACTTCCTCTCCCAGCACTGGGGTGGCAGCGCCAAGTACCGTGGCCGCGACATGGTCACTGCCCACCGAGGCATGGGCCTGACCGAGGTGCACTGGCAAGCCACGCTTGATTGCCTGGAGGAGTGTTACAACGACTACAACTTGGCGCCGGAGCTGCGTCAGGAGGTCAACGATTTTCTAATCAAGTTCAAGCCAGCGGTGATCGGCAGCCCGTCCTACCGCGACGTGGTGCTGGCCAACCCTGAGATGGACCCGGCCAAGGGCATGAAGAGCGTGGGCGTGGTCTGGCCTGCCCGCAGCGAAGCGGCAGCACAGGCCGCCGTGCCCAAGCTGGAACCGTAACCCCTCGCCCCCCAGCTGACGCTCAGCACCTGGCGTAAGGCAGTCCTTCTCAACCAAGCGACTGTCCTGCTCAACCAAGTGCCGCCCGCGCGCTGGCGCTAGCTTAGTAGCAGGCCCAGCCGCAGCGAGCCTCTCGAACAGCCAATTTGCCGGGCCCTGCGCCCTAGCATCGGAAACAGGACACACCATGGCCATCACCCGCCCGACGCTCGAACAACTGCAGGTACTCGCCGACCGCTTGCATCTGCAACTGACAACCGAGCAAGCCAGCGAATACTTGGCGCTTATGCAGCCCAGCCTCGACGCCTACGACCTGGTCGACGAGCTACCAGACTTCACCCCGCTGGTGCGCTACGAGCGCACTGCCGGTTATCGCCCGTCCAGCCGAGAAAACCCACTGAACGCCTGGTATTACCGCACCGAAGTGACGGGTGCCAGCTCAGGCAAGCTGTTCGGCAAAACGCTCGCATTGAAAGACAACATCTCGCTGGCCGGCGTACCGATGATGAACGGCGCCGCGCCTCTGGAAGGTTTCATACCGGCGTTCGATGCCACGGTGGTCACCCGCTTGCTCGACGCTGGGGTGACCATTCTCGGCAAGGCCACCTGCGAGCACTACTGCCTATCCGGCGCCAGCCACACCTCGGACCCGGCGCCCGTGCACAACCCACTGCGTCCAGGCTTCAGTAGTGGTGGTTCGTCGTCGGGCAGCGCGGCGCTGGTGGCGGCCGGCGAAGTTGACCTGGCGGTGGGCGGCGACCAAGGCGGCTCGGCGCGTATTCCTGCAGCATGGTGCGGCATCTACGGCCTGAAGCCGACCTTCGGGCTGGTGCCGTATACCGGGGTGATGGCGGTCGAGGCGACGTTTGATCATGTCGGCCCGATGACCAACAACGTGCGCGACAACGCGCTGATGCTTGAAGTGATGGCCGGCACCGACGGCCTCGATCCACGTCAGGGGGCGCCCGAAGTTGATGCCTACAGCCACTACCTTGATCGCGGTGTGCGCGGCCTGCGGATCGGCATTCTCCAGCAAGGGTTCCAGCTAGCCAACCTGGACCCACGGGTTGCCACATCGGTGCGCAGCGCGATCGCTCGGTTCGAAGCGTTGGGCGCGGTGGTCGAGGAAGTCTCGGTTCCCGAACACACCCTGGCCGGCATGCTGTGGGGCCCGATTGGCTGCGAAGGTCTAACCATGCAGATGATGCATGGCAACGGCGCAGGCTTTAACTGGAAAGGCCTATACGATGTCGGCTTGCTCGACAAACAGGTCGGCTGGCGCACCCAGGCCGACGCCCTCTCGCCTTCGCTCAAGCTGTGCATGCTGGTCGGCCAGTTTGGCCTAGACCACTACCACGGCCGTTATTACGCCAAAGCGCAGAACATCGCGCGCTTTGCCCGCGCCGGCTACGACAGGGCACTGGAGCGCTTCGACCTGTTGGTGATGCCGACCGTGCCGATCACCGCCCAGCCGCTGCCGGCGGCGGATTGCTCTATCACCGAAAACGTCTCGCGGGCATTGGAAATGCTCGGCAACACCGCCGCCCAGGACATCACCGGCCACCCGGCCATGACTGTCCCCTGCGGCCTGGTCGACGGTTTGCCCGTTGGGCTGATGCTGGTCGGCAAGCATTACGCAGAGGGAACAATCTACCAGGCAGCAGCGGCATTCGAAGGCGCGGTGGACTGGCGCACGCTATAGCGCAGACAACCGGCGCTGCGCCTCGACAACCAAACAACTAGAACAGCAACAACCTTCGACAACCGTGTTGAACGAGAGGAGTAATCCCATGACGGTAACTTCAACCCCTGGCGAGAGGGCGCGGGCACTGTATGCAGTGCTCAAGAGCAAAGACCTCATCCCTGAAGGCTACATTGAGCAACTCACCCAGCTGATGGAGCACGGCTGGAGCCCAGATAACGGCGCGCGCATCGTCGCTAAGGCCTGGGTCGATCCGGCCTTCCGCGAGCTGCTGCTCAAAGACGGCACCGCCGCCTGCGCCCAGTTTGGTTTCACCGGGCCGCAGGGTGAATACATCGTCGCCCTGGAAGATACACCGCAGCTGAAGAACGTGATCGTCTGCAGCCTGTGCTCCTGCACCAACTGGCCGGTGCTGGGCCTGCCGCCCGAGTGGTACAAGGGCTTCGAGTTCCGCGCTCGACTGGTTCGGGAGGGTCGCACGGTATTGCGGGAGTTGGGCACCGAGTTGCCGGAAGACGTGGTGATCAAGGTCTGGGACACCACCGCTGAAAGTCGTTACCTGGTGCTGCCGCAGCGGCCGGCAGGCTCGGAGCACATGAGCGAAGAGCAGCTACGCCAACTGGTCACCAAAGACGTGCTGATCGGTGTCGCCCTGCCGCGTGTTGGCTGAGTAGACCGCCCCCCTTAACCTTCCGGAGTGTTCAATATGGATGGCTTTCACGATCTTGGCGGTTTCCAGGGCTTTGGCAAAGTGCCCCACCGCATCAACAGCCTGAGCTACAAACAAGTGTTCAAGCAGGACTGGGAGCACCTGGCCTACAGCCTGATGTTCATTGGCGCCGACCACATGAACAAGTTCAGCGTCGACGAAATCCGTCACGCAGTGGAGCGCATCGATGTGCGCCAGCATGTCGGCACTGAGTACTACGAACGCTACGTCATCGCGACCGCCACACTGCTAGTCGAGACCGGCGTCATCACCCAAGCCGAACTGGATGAAGCACTCGGCTCGCACTTCAAGCTGGCCAACCCTGCCCATGCCCAAGGCCGTAAGGCGATCACCGGGCGCGCGCCGTTTGAAGTCGGCGATCGGGTCATCGTGCGAGATGAATACGTCGCCGGACATGTGCGCATGCCCGCCTATGTACGTGGCAAGCAAGGCGTGGTGCTGCACCGCACTACGGCGCAGTGGCCGTTCCCGGATGCAATCGGCCACGGCGACCGCAGCGCTGCGCATCAACCGACCTACCACGTCGAGTTCCGCGTGCAAGACCTGTGGGGCGATGCCGCCGACGACGGCCTGGTGGTGGTTGACCTGTTCGAAAGCTACCTTGATAAGGTCGACAGCCCGTGAGCGGTGAGCGCATGGCTGCCGGCGCCGCGGCAGGCCGACTTCCGGTAACGGTCCTTTCCGGCTTCCTCGGCGCAGGCAAGACCACCCTGCTCAACCATATCCTGCGCAATCGCCAGGGTTTGAAAGTGGCGGTGATCGTGAACGACATGAGCGAGGTCAATATCGATGTCGCCGAGGTTCAGCGTGATGTAACGCTGCACCGCGGCCAGGACGAGTTGATCGAGATGAGCAACGGCTGCATCTGCTGCACCCTGCGCGCCGACCTGCTCGAGCAGATCAGCGCGCTCGCGCGTCAGCAGCGCTTCGATTATCTACTGATCGAATCCACCGGCATCTCCGAACCGATGCCGGTCGCCGAGACCTTTGCCTTTCTCGACACCGAGGGCTTCAGCCTCAGCGAACTGGCGCGGCTGGATACCTTGGTCACGGTGGTCGATGCCAGCCAGTTCCAAGCTCTGCTCGACTCACCCGAAACCGTCGAGCGTGCCGACAGCGCTGCGGATATGCCGCGGCGCCCGCTAGCTGATCTGCTGGTCGAGCAAGTCGAGTATGCCAACGTGATTCTGGTCAACAAGCGCGACCTGATCGACGAAACGCAATACCAGACACTGCGGGCGGTGCTGGCCGGGCTCAATCCAGGCGCGCAGATCCTGCCGATGGTCGCTGGTAATGTTGAACTGTCGAGAATCCTCGGCACGCAGCTGTTCGATTTGCCCTGCCTAGCCGCCGCGCCCGGCTGGATGAAGCAAATGGACGCCGGCAACGCTCCGACTGCCGAGTCGGACACCTACGGCGTGACCTCGTGGGCTTACCGCGAGCGTGCCCCTTTTCACCCGCAACGCCTGCTCGAATTTCTTTCCCGCCCCTGGGGCAATGGCCGTCTGCTGCGCAGCAAAGGTTACTTCTGGCTCGCCAGTCGCCACCGTGAAATCGGCCTGCTGGTGCACAGCGGCAAGCAGTTTCAGTGGGACTACGTTGGCCACTGGTGGAATTTCATAGACCCGGCGCAGTGGCCACAGGACAAGTACCGCTTGCAGGGCATCATGGCCAAGTGGGACAGCATCGTCGGCGATTGCCGGCAAGAGCTGGTGTTCATTGGACAGGACTTGGACACCGCAACGTTACAACGCGAACTCGACCATTGCCTGCTGAGCGCAGACGAAATCTCCATGGGTCCGTCGGCTTGGCCAACGCTCCCATGGGCAAATGTCTTTGACAGACTCGCCTTGTCGGCCAGCCAGATGCAGCCCCTCCCGGCTGCCGCCGCTATCCCGTTGGAGATGTAGCATGCTTTTTTTTAATCGCACCAGCCGCTGGGTATTGGCCCCACTCGCCGACCGCCTCGACCAGCCCGATCAGCCGAGCGCGCCGTTGTCGTCGCGCAACCCGTTACTGCGGCGCATCCTCACAGGCGTCGAGCAACTGCTCCAAGAGCGGCGCACGCTCAAGGAGCAGGCGCGCGAACTTGCCTCTCAGGTGAGCCAGCTAGAACAGCGCCTGGCTGACCGCGACGAGTGGGTGCGGCAACTGGATGTACGCTGGGTACTGGCCACCCAAGGTGCCGATGAGCTGTTCTGGCAACTGCAGCCATCCGCCGCTGCCACACCCGCGCCGGAGTGCGTGATGGAGTGGACAGGCTCGGCTTCGATCCACGCGCCGCACCTGCCCCGGCTGGGCCAGTGGAACGAACGGTTGCATCCGGCTGATCGCAACGCCCATATGCAAGCCCTGGCCCGGCATCTCGCCGACCGCAGCGGACGCACGCCGTTTGCACTGGACGTACGCATGAAACTCACAGCCGACGGTGACTACCGCTGGTGCAGGGTCAGCGGCAGTTCGCTACGCGATGCAAACGGCGTTGCAATCGCCACAGCGGGCACCCTGCGGGACATCCATGAACAACAGCTGCATATTCAGGAGCTGGAACTGGCCGCCGAACGTTTCGACATTTCCCGCGAGATGCTCCATGACGGCCTGTGGGATATCGAGGTCGTGGCTGGCGACCCGGCCAACCCGAGCAACACCATCTGGTGGTCATCGCAGATGCGCAGGCTGCTCGGTTGCACCACCGTCGAAGAATTCCCCAACACCCTGGAAAGCTGGACCTCACGCCTGCACCCCGACGACAGCGCCCGCGCAATCTCGGCGTTTGTCGCCCATGTCGACGATCGCAGCGGCAACACCCCCTTCGATGTCGAGTACCGACTCCGGCACCAAAGCGGCGCCTACCGCTGGTTCCGCGGCCGCGGGCAAACCCGCCGTGGCCAGGATGGCGCGCCGTTGCGGGTCGTCGGGGCTATAACCGATATCCATGCCCGGCATGAAGAAAGCACCATCCGCGAGGCGCAGGCGCAACAACACCAGGTGATGCAGGAGACCCTTGGCAAACTGACACACATCGTCGCCACCATCCAGGGCATCGCCAGCCAGACCAATCTCTTGGCCTTGAACGCCGCCATCGAAGCGGCGCGTGCGGGCGAAGCCGGGCGCGGTTTTGCGGTGGTGGCGGACGAGGTGCGCAAGCTTGCAACCCGTACAAGCCAGGCAACCCAGCAAGCGGCGCAGATGATCGACAGCTAACCCGTGCCAGCGCAGGGTTGACGATTCAAAACAATTCCAATCAGGTACGTTACCCCACCTCTTGCGGGCCAACACACAACTCGAGAAACCGCGCCGCCGCCCGCGACGGGGTAGCGGCATGCGGCACCAGAATGGAAAACCGCCGCACCAACGCCTGCGGCACAACCTGCAAGCGTTGCAACGCCCCATCTTCATGCCGGATCGACATCGCCGACACAAATCCGATCCCCATCCCGGCCCGCACCGCCTCCTTCACCCCTTCCACCCCGGCAATCTCCAGCGCCACGCGCATCGCCACACCACTGCGGGCAAATGCCCGCTCGACGATCTGCCGCACACCCGAGCCGCTCTCGCGCAGCACCAACGGGTAGGCCCCCAGCGATGCCAGCGTCTGCTGGTCACTGCTCGCCAGCGGATGACCACGCGGCACGATGGCCACGATCTCGTCTTGCCGCCACGCCGTCACCGCCGTGCCCAATGGCAATTCCTGCCCAGGCGGCCCTTCGATCAGGGCGATGTCAACGCTGTCCAGCGCGGCGACGATTTCTGCCGTATTGCCATTGGAAGTGCTCACCAGCACCTCCGGGTAGCGGGCATGGAAATCGGCAATCAGGTACGGCAGCAGGTAGCTGGCCGGCGTGGTGCTGGCGCCGATGCGCAAGGTACCGCGCTCCAGCCCGCGCATGGCCTCACGCAATGCCTGGGCCTGGCGGAAGGTTTCGCGCAGGCGCTCGGCATGGGCCAGCAACTGCTCGCCGGCTGCTGTCAGCCGCACACCACGGCCGGCGCGCTGATAGAGGGGCTCACCAAAGGCCTCCTGCAGCAGCTTGAGCTGGCCAGACACCGCCGGCTGCGACAGGTGCAGGGCCTGGGCCGCATGGCTGATGTTGCCGTGCTCGGCGACGGTGGCGAACGTTATCAGTTGTTCTGGGGTCATGATTGAAAAGTATCAGCTATACGGATATTTGCCATCCTAAATTACGATTTTTTATAAGCTTATAACCAGATTAACGTAGGTCATGTCGAAATACCTTTCCGGAGGACTCACATGGCCACGGTTCCGTCCAACCCCGCCTTTGCACCTACCCTCTCCACCCGAGGGCGGCTCAATGGCATTCTGTTCGTCGCGCTTTTCGCGCTTGCGGTCACCCAGCTGGCCGCCCTGCCCGCCATCGCCAACCTGGGCATCAGCCCGCTGATCGTCGGTATCGTCGCCGGTGCGCTGTACGGCAATGCGCTGCGTGACGGCGTACCGGCGAGCTGGGCAGCGGGCATCAACTTTTCCGCCCGCGGCCTGCTGCGCATTGCCGTGGCCTTCTTCGGCCTACGGGTAAGCCTGCAGGAAATTGCCGAAGTCGGCTGGTCCGGGCTCATCGTGTCGCTACTGGTGGTGTCCAGCACCCTGCTGATCGGCCTGTGGTGCGGCATGAGGCTGTTCAAGCTGGACCGCGATACCGCCCTTCTGACCGCGGCCGGCAGCGCCATCTGCGGCGCCGCCGCGGTACTGGCCTTCGAATCGGCCCTGCGCAGTGCCCCGCACAAAAGCGCCATGGCGGTTGGTAGCGTGGTGCTGTTCGGCACCCTGTCGATGTTCCTCTACCCATTGGCGATCAATGCCGGCTGGCTGCACCTGGACACCATGGGCGCCGGGCTGTTCCTCGGCGGCACCATTCACGAGGTGGCCCAGGTGGTCGGTGCGGCCAGCAACGTCAGCCCCGAGGCCACGCATATCGCCACCATCGTCAAGATGACCCGGGTGATGTTGCTGGTACCGGTACTCCTGGTGGTGGGCCTCTGGATCAGCCGCGCACGCCAGCCGGGCCAGGCACAGGGCAACGGGCGCATCGCCATGCCCTGGTTCGCCTTCGGCTTCCTCGCGCTGGTGCTGGTGAACTCGCTGCAAGTGCTGCCGGGTAGCGTGACGCAGGCGGTCAACAGCCTGGATACCTTTGCCCTGACCATGGCCATGACCGCGCTGGGAATGGAGACGCGCTTCAGCCAGATTCGCCAGGCCGGGCCACGGGCGCTGGCGACCGGAGCGATTCTCAACCTTTGGCTGGTGTTTGGCGGCGTGGCAATTACCCTTGGCGTGCAGAGGCTGTTGGGCTGACTTGAGACCGTGCTGGCTTCTTCGCGGGCTTGCCCGCTCCCACAGGTACAGCGCAAACCTTGAGCGCTGCGCGGTCCCTGTGGGAGCGGGCAAGCCCGCGAAGAAGCCAACCGGGTCTCAAGCTTTTTCCACTCCCCCCTCGTTGCCGCCCGCATTTCTCGGTATGGTGTTGTCAAAGAAGGATGTTTTACCCGCACAGGAAAGACTTAGATGCCTCAACGCCATGTCATCAATGCATCCGTCAGCCCCAAAGGCAGCCTGGAGACGCTGTCACAACGTGAAGTGCAGCAACTGAGTGAAGTCGGTACCGGTAGCCTTTACACCCTGTTCCGCCAGTGCGCCCTGGCCATCCTCAACACCGGCGCCCATGTCGATAATGCCAAGACCATCCTCGAGGCCTATCAGGACTTCGAGGTGCGTATTCATCAACAGGACCGCGGCGTGCGCCTGGAGCTGCTGAATGCCCCGGCCGACGCCTTCGTCGATGGCGAAATGATCGCCAGTACCCGTGAAATGCTGTTCAGCGCCCTGCGCGACATCGTCTACACCGAAAGCGAGCTGGCCAGCCAGCGCATCGACCTGGAAAGCTCCCAGGGCATCACCGACTATGTCTTCCACCTGCTGCGCAACGCCCGCACCCTGCGCCCGGGCGTGGAGCCGAAGATGGTGGTGTGCTGGGGTGGCCATTCGATCAGCAGCGAGGAATACCAGTACACCAAGAAGGTCGGCCACGAGCTGGGCCTGCGCAAGCTGGACGTATGCACCGGCTGCGGCCCGGGCGTGATGAAGGGCCCGATGAAGGGCGCCACCATTGCCCATGCCAAGCAGCGCATGCACGGCAGCCGCTACCTGGGCCTGACCGAGCCGGGCATCATCGCCGCCGAAGCGCCCAACCCGATCGTCAACGAACTGGTGATCCTGCCGGACATCGAGAAGCGCCTGGAGGCCTTCGTCCGTGTCGGCCACGGCATCATCATCTTCCCGGGGGGGGCCGGCACGGCCGAGGAGTTCCTCTACCTGCTGGGTATCCTCATGCACCCGGACAACCAGAACCTGCCGTTCCCGGTGATACTCACCGGCCCGCGCAGCGCCGAGCCGTACCTGCAACAGTTGCACGCCTTCGTGGGCGCCACCCTGGGTGAAGCGGCGCACCGCCTGTACGAGATCATTATCGACGACCCGGCGGAAGTCGCCCGGCACATGGTCGAAGGGCTCAAGGCGGTGAAGCAGTTCCGCCGCGAGCGCAACGATGCCTTCCACTTCAACTGGCTACTGAAGATCGAGGAGAGCTTCCAGCGCCCGTTCGACCCGACCCACCAGGCCATGGCCGACCTGGACCTGCGCCGCGAATTGCCGGCCCACGAACTGGCCGCCAACCTGCGCCGGGCGTTTTCCGGCATCGTCGCCGGCAACGTGAAGGACAAGGGCATCCGCCTGATCGAGGAACACGGGCCGTATCAGATCCGCGGCGACAGCGCCGTGCTGGACCCACTGGGTCGGCTGTTGCAGGCGTTCGTTGACCAGCATCGGATGAAGTTGCCTGGTGGCGCGGCGTATGTACCGTGCTACCAGGTGGTGACCTGATTCGCCATTGTTGCTGTTGCTTCGGCTTTTGCTTCTAAGCGCGCGACAGTTCAAGCGCTCGGAAGCAAAGGCAAAGGCAAAACTGCTACTAGCTCAGGTCGGCCATCGGCCGTTCGACGAAGCGGATACTGTCGCGCCCTCCGCGCTTGGACTGGTACAACGCCACATCCCCCTGCTCGATCAACGCCGCCAGGCTCGCCGGCGGCTGGTCGAACAGGTTGGCGCCGATACTCAAGGTGACCGGCTGCGGCGTAGGCACCGTCTTGCTGGCAAACTGCTGGAACTGTTCGCGCAACAACCCACCCAGCTCCATGATCCGCTCGCTGCTCGCACCACACAGCAGAATGACGAACTCATCACCGCCCAGCCGCGCCGCCAGCGAGCGCTCGGGCAGCACCGTGCGTATCATCTCGCTCAAGGCAATCAGCAAGCGGTCCCCTGCAACATGCCCGTGCAGGTCGTTGACCAGCTTGAAATTGTCGATGTCGATCAGCAGCAAGGCCCCGGGCTGAGCCGGGCTCACTTCCTTGAAGAAAGGCCCCGCCCGCACCTCCAGCGCGCGCCGGTTGTACAGCGCAGTCAACGGATCACGGGCTGCCAGCCGGGCAATACGCACCTCGCGCCGGTAGCGCACAGTGCCGGTCATCGACAAGGCAATCAGCATGATCGCCATCGCGCCTTCGACCAAGGACACCTGAATGATCAGCCCGCCGAAGGTGGCCAGGTCAATCAGCGTACCTGGTGTGATCGCAATGATCGCCTTGGCCACATAGAACAAGCCGTGAACCAGCAATACATAGCGCAACTGCACAGCGCCAACACTCAGCGACTTGCCATGCGGCCGCAACAGCCAACTGGCCTTGAGCGTCAACAGCGCCACCAGCAACGAGTTGACCATCAGCATCACCTTCGACCACTGCGGCCCCACAGGCAACAGCAGCAAGGCGAACCACACCAGCACGACCGACAACCAGATACGCGACAGCCGCATTTGGGTAAAGCGCAACACCCCTGCCAGGAAGAACCAGTGCGCCACCACCAGCAAGCCGTTGGCGAACCAGATACCAATCAGCAACAAGCCGATGCCGCGCAGCAAGGCCAGGGTGGAACCCATCGTGATGGTGGCAAAGCCTGCGCTCCAGAACAGCAGCGATGGCTCGCGAACGCTGCGCCACTCGATCGCCAGATACAATGCAGCTGCGGCAGCCAGGGCGATCGAGATAGTCAGCATCGTGGGTGGGTCAAGCGCCATATATGGATTGGCCTATCTGGTTAACGAGGAAACGGCCCGATTGTATGTGCTTGTGATGACTTTTCAGAGGGACGATGCACGTTTGTCCGAAAATCCCCCGCTTTACCGGGACATACCCCGATCTTCGGCCTCAACCGTGGTCATCAGACGCATCAATACCTGGTTTTCCACTGGCCTGCTCAGCAGGTAGCCCTGCACCTCATGGCACTGGTCGTCGCTGAGCAAGGCCAGCTGCTCCGAGGTCTCTACCCCTTCAGCAGTGACCGTCATGCCCATCGCATTGCCCAGGTTGATGATAGCCTGCACCACGCTGCGATCACTGCTGCTCATGCCCAGCGACTGGACGAAACGCTTGTCGATCTTGATGCTGTCGAACGGGTATGTGCGCAGGTAGCCCAGCGAAGAATAGCCGGTACCGAAGTCATCCATGTTAAGCCGCACCCCCAGTTCCTTCAGCGCATTCATGGTCTGCAGGGCGCCTTCGACGTCGTTGAGCATGACGTTCTCGGTAATTTCCAGCTCCAGGCGATGGGCAGGCAGACCGGTTTGTCGAAGTGCGTCGGCCACATCACAGACCACATCGCTGCGGCTGAACTGCGCCGGGGACATGTTGACCGAGACCATGATCTCGAGCGGCCAGCCACGGGCCAGTTGGCAGGCCTCCTGAAGCACCCAGTTGCCCAGCAGCACTATCAGGTCGGACTCCTCGGCCAGAGCGATGAAGCGGTCTGGCCGTAGCAGGCCGAGCCGTGGATGTTGCCAGCGCACCAGCGCCTCGGCGGAGGCCACCGTCACGCCATCGACCTTGTAGCGCGGCTGGAAGTGCAGGCGCAATTCGCCGCGCGCGATGCCTTCGCGCAGCTCACGCTCCAGTTCGCGCTTTTCCAGCAATGCCGAGTTCAGCTGTGCCGAGAAGTACCGCCAGGTATGCTTGCCGGCCTGTTTCGCACTGTACAAGGCGACATCGGCATAACGGATCAGGTCACCGGGTAGCCCGGAATACTCGGCGGACAACACCACCCCGAGACTGGCCCCGACCTGCACCTTGTGTTGCTCGAAGGTGATCGGGCGCTTCAGGGTTTCGATGACCCGCGCGCAAAAGCGGTCCACCTCGTCATGCTTGCCTGGCCGCGTCAGCACGATGACGAACTCGTCTCCGCCCAACCTCGCCACCAGGTCGGTGTCCCGGGTCACTTGCCCAAGCCGATGGGCGACTTCGATCAGCACGGCGTCCCCGGCCGGGTGGCCGAGGCTGTCATTGATAGACTTGAAATTGTCCAGGTCGAGCATCAGCAAAGCCAGTTCCGCTTGCCTGGCGTCTTCAAGGAAGCGGAACAGCTTGTTGCGGTTGGGCAGGCCGGTGAGCGCATCATGCAGCGACAGGTGCTGGATCTGCGCGTGGGCGGCCACTTCGTCGGTGATATCGGTACAGGTACCCCGGAACCCCTGGCAGGTCTTGTGTTCGATGATGGCCTTGGCGGCGACCCGGCACTCTCGCCGTTGTTCATGTCGATCATGGTATTGGCAGCGCAAGGTACCGGTCGCCTCGCTGCTGGCAAGGCCATGCAACCAGGTATCGACCTGACTGGTATCACAGGCGAACAGTTCGCTGACAGGGCGTTGCAACCAGCGCTCCGGTGCATGCCCGGTAAGCTCGGCAAAACGCGGTGACAGGTAGGTCAGGTGCTGCTGCGCGTCAGTTTCCCAGATCCAGTCCGACGCTGCCTCGGCGACAGCCTTGAAGCGTGCTTCACTGGCCTCCAGCGCCACCTTGGAAACGGCCAGCTCGCGGTGACTGCGGTCGATACCGGCACTGGCACGCATGGCATAGCGGGCAAACAAGGCCATCACCAGGGCGATGATCAGCAACGCCAGGGCCAGGGGAAACAAGACCGTGTGAAGCAGCTCGGTTCCTGGCTGCTCGATATGCCAGGTCAGCGCGTAGCCACTCTCCTCCAGAGGCAGACGCCCCTGGTCTGCATGCACCTGGGAAGCCGCCGCGACAGTAAAGCCCGACAGCCCGGCAGTGCGCTGCAACTGCCCGAGCACCGCCGGGCTGAGCACCCGCACGAACACAAGTACCGCACCGGATGTCGGCGGCGGTTGCCCGGTTGAAGGCGGGCGGATGATGGCCGAGGTGTAAAGCGCCGGCTGGCCGTCGAACAGCAGGTAACCGGACGCAGCCTGTTCCTGCTGCACCGCCCGCCGCGCCCGCTGCAGTACCTGGGCGCTGCTGGTGCTGTGACGGTCAAAGCCTTGTTCGCTGAGGCGACCTTGCAGCATGGAGTAGTGGGTGCCGTCGTCATCGAGCACGAAGACCCCTTCATAGCCATCGGCGCTATACAGCGTAGCGCCGAGGTTATCCTCGTCATAGGCCCAATGTCGGTCCACCAGCCCTGCCAGGTGGTCATAAGCGGCTTGCCAGACGGCATAGGCCACCAGATAGTTGCGGTCGGTCTTCTGCAGCTGGGTCAGCGCCGACTCGGCGTGAAAGCGACTCTGAGACCGCTCGCGCTCGTCCAGCGCCCCGGCGATGCGGTACAAGGAAACAAGGCCCAGAAGTAATATCACCAACAGCAGGCTGGAAAAGACCAGCGTCAACTGCCGAACCACCTGACTGCGCGACGAATTACTATCGAAGCTTGCATCCATTCAATGGGCGCCTTTTGCCATGTCTACAGGAATGACTGGTGGTGATTGGGGGTGATCGGTCCAACCGACGACTGGCCGTGGTGAGCCTGGTGGCCAAAGGCGGGCCGTCGGTTTCCGCATCACGAACAACCAGCCATCATCAAGGTTGTGCTTGCGCAGTACTCCTCAGAGTACCCGCTTGATCAGCGGCTCCAGCCGGCTATAGCGCAGCCGCCGCAGGAACTTGCGCACCTCCTTGGGGTGCTCGGTCCTGACCCCCAGCGCCTCTGCCGAACCAATCTTCGGCGCATGCCGGCGCAGTTCGGCCAACTCTGCTTCCCGTGGCGCCAGCCATTGCCCCTGTGGGTCATCGATCAGCAAGCCGTTCTCCAGGTCCAGGTTGAAGCCGCGCGGGTTCAGGTTGTTACCGGTCAGCAGCGAATAACGCTGGTCGATCCACACGCCCTTGGCATGGAAGGTATGCCCGGGATCGTTCCAGATCCGCACCTGCAGCTGGCCACTGGCAATCGCGGCGTGGCGACGTCGGGTGAAGGCACGCAGATTGTCTTCGTACAGGTAGGGTAGCGCACCGCTGGCACTGAACGGCTCGCCGGGGGCGATATAGAAGTCGTTGGCCGTCCGGTCACCAACGATCAGCTCCACCCGCACGCCACGCGCCAGCGCATGGTCGAGCTCGCGCATCAGCACCCGGGGCGGGTTGAAATACGGCGTGCTGATGATGACCTGCGTACGCGCCGCCGCCAGCAGGGTGCACAACGCCCGGTTCAGCGGGTTGCCACGGCCCACACCCAACAGCGGGATCACCCGCAGGCCCTGCCCCGCCACGCTGGCGGGTGCCTCATAGGCCATGCGCCGCAGCCGCGCGCGCAAGCGCCGGATGTCGCCGCGCAGGCTGCGGGTAGAGGGTGGCGCCGGCAGGTCGAGGCGCGGTGTGGCGGTGTGGTGCAGCAGGCGTCGCACCAGGTCGACCATGGCGTCGGCCAGCGCCGGCGACTGGAACAGGTGGTAACGGTCCAGGCGGTAGCGGTCGAAACGGTGCAGGTACACGTTGTTCAGGCTGGCACCGGTGTAGATCACGCAGTCGTCGATGATACTGCCCTTAAGGTGCAACACGCCGAACAGCTCGCGGGTCTGCACCGGTACGCCGTGGATGACGATGTCCAGCCCATGGTGCTGGCGCTGGGCCTGGTACCAGGCGGCATTACCCGGCTGGCGCCCGGCGCCCAGCAGGCCGCGCCGGGCACGGAACCAGTCGACCACGATGGTGATTTCCAGCTCCGGCCGCGCGGCCTTGGCCTGGTACAGGGCATCCAGCACTTCCTGGCCGGCCTCGTCTTCCTGCAGGTACAGCGCGACGATGACGATGCGCCGGGTTGCGGCGCGGATGCGCTCGAGCAGGCAGACGCGGTAGGCCTTGGCATCGGGCAGCACCTGGATGGACTCGGCCGCCATGGCGAAGCCTGGCAATGCCGCCAGCATGGATTCGGGGTTCACAAACGATCACCTTCTGTGTGCAATCACTGTTGTGCATCAGCTTGCACAGGAAGATCGAAATGGTCCAGCCCCCGGAGAGCATGGGGCTGGTCTACCTCCCCAAATGCACGGTAAAGACTCAGCGTGCGGTTTTCACCGCCTCATTTTTTGCATACAACCCGACCGCCGCATGCAGTGTCTCGCGAATGTGGTCTCGTAGCACCGACGGCTCAAGCACCTCGATATCCGCCGCATTGGCCATCAGAAACAGCCGAAGCCCTTGCGTATCATGGAGCCTGCAGGTCAACAGCCAACCCTCACCGTCAGCGACCATCTGCTGATCATGCGCGAGCGGGTTTTCACTGAGCCTGTTGTGGAGGTTAGGGCTCAGGCGCAGTTTGATGGTCTCTGGCTGCGCGGTATGAATGGTCATCAGGTCCTTTTGCGCCGCATACGAGTGGACATCGTAATCGTCCGGCCCGTCGATGACCCGCTTGCCGGGCTCGACGCGGGTCACCCGATGCAGCATGAGCGCGCACATCGTGCCGGGGCCGTTGCTGCTGTACTTCCCACGCTTGCTGCCTGGTGTGGGCTCAGCGCCCGGTGGCCACGCTTCCTCGAGGACATAGGCCGAGAGATAGATGTTCGAGTCCTGATGCGAAAGGGCCAAGGGTTTGAGCTGGTAGGTACACTCGACCCCTCCAGCATCACGCGGCAGGTAACCGACCTCCATGGGTGCATTATCAAGGATTGCGAGCTGAAGCTTTTGCAGATGATCCTCGTCGACCTTGCCCGGCAACAATACGGTAAACCGCGTGCCCGTGGTAATTCGCTTGGCGAAATCGATGTTGCATCGGGCACGGTCCTGCATCACCTGCTCAGCATAATTGCGCAGGTTCACGAGCGCTTCGGTGCCCGACTGCAGGCCGAATCGCTCGGCGTGCTGAAAAATGGCAGTCAGGGTCATCGCATCCGCTGGTGGCAGCGTCATTGCATGGCTGCGTCCTACCGCACGCCAAATCAGGCCCCGTTTGTCGTCCGGGTCCTCTTCGCAGGCCACGTATCCTGCCTGTTCAAGTGCCTGCAGATCCCGTCGCGTAACTTTCAGGTCATGTCGGGTATCATCACTGTTCTTCTCAAGCCATGACCGAAGTGCCTTGTGCAGTTTTGCCGTCGACAGGGCGGTGTTCGCCTGCTTGAGAATCTGCCGCAGATAATCACGGCGATAAAAAAAATTGGTCATGGATGAGATGAGGACAAGAAATGGGTCTATCGGCTGGGATGATCTCCTGGTTGGCAGGGCAAACATGCAAAAAAGGCCAACCCACAGGAGTATTACATGAAGCGCCAAGACTACCTCAATCGTCCCCACGTTGCTGCCTTCATCAACTGGCTGGCCAGCGAACTCGACTCGCAAGTGCTGTTCCGCCACCAGTATGTCGAGCGTCGCTCGGGTATGAAATGGCAGTGCCAGTCGCTGTACAACGCCTTTCAAGCCTACAAGTGGAATCATCCTGGCAATGACCGCCTGGGCTTTGTCGCGGGTGATTGCCCGAACAGCAACGGCCTTGCACTTTCGGCGCTGCGCAAAGACCTGATCGCTGCAGTCGGCAACGATGTGTTGATGCTGCAGGCTACCCGCGATGTGATGGCATGGGGCGGCGTCACTGCAGGCAACGGTAAATGGCTCGACACCAATCGTACTGGCTTGAGCAACCTGATTCAGGCCGTACGGCTGGCGATCGATACCGGTGACCTGGGGCATCCCGTGTTGCGCTCGAAACACCTGCGGTTCAATGCCGGCATGACCAAAGTATACGCACTGATCTGTGAGGACTTCCTGATCTACGACTCGCGCGTCGCTGCCGCGCTCGGCTGGCTGGTGGTCAAGTATTGCGAGGTTCATGGCATTGCCAGGGTGCCTGACGCCCTGTGCTTCCCGTGGGCTGCTGCAAAGGAGGGTGAGAATGCCAACGCCCCGAAGCGCCGCGATCCTGGCGTCGCTGCGTTCAAGTTCAAACGGCTGCGCCCGGGTAGCCACCATTTGAAGTGGAACCTCCAGGCCAGCTGGCTGCTGAGCGCAGTACTGGCCCACCCACAGGCCGCTGCCAGCCCTTTCAATCATCGAACCGGCGAGCACGCACCTCTGCGTGCACTGGAAGCCAGCCTGTTCATGATCGGCTATGACCTTGGGGCGTGACATGGACGACCAGGAACAAGCAGGCGACGACAAGCCGATAGCCCCGCCAGCCGATCAGGAGGAAGCGCTCGAATACAGCCCCGCCTTCGCCCGTATGATCATTGAAACCTCCAATGAAACCTTTACCGAGATGGACCCGGACGCGCTGATTGCCTTGCTTGAGGACATGCTGCAGAAAGCGCGCGCCAAGTGAGCGGCCCCTTGGCAAGGGGCGGGGGCCGAGGTGCAAAAGTTGTACAACTTGTTGCCGCTGCGAACTTTTTCCCGTTTACCGGTCTATGTGGGAGGCACAGAAAGGTAGCGGGACGCGAGACAAGGTTCGCCGACCACCTGCTGGCCAGATGGCTCAATTGTTATCAGAGGTTGGCTTCGCTCATGAAAATACATGTCGCAAGGTTGATGCTGCTCGGCCTGTTCTCGTTCGCGGCGATGGGCACGGCGTCGGCAACACAAATGAAGGCGCCCGTAGCGGCGGCCCCGGCAGTTCAATCACCGTTGCAGCCTGCCGGCAACCCTTGGTCCAGGGTGGCCAGTGTGGCCGATGCACAGCCGGCCACGCTGCTGGCCCACGATGACGACCGCTGGCATGACCACCGCAGCGACTGGCGCCGCGAACAGTGGCGCCGCGAGCAAGCCCGCCGTGATTGGGAACGCCGGCGAGACTGGGAACGCCGCCGCGACTGGGAGCGCCGCCATGATCGGGCCATGCACCACCGCTACCATGACGATTATCGTTACTATCGCCGCTGATCGTTGATCCGCAATTGGCGCGCTCGATGTGGGAGCGGCCTTGTGTAAGGTCGCTCCCACAGAGGCACGTGACAGGCATCAGCTCCCCGTAACGCCTGGGGTATCCGCTGCCGCTTCGGTCTCCATCTTCAACCGGTCGGCCTTGCAAATGTACTTGGGCTTGCGCGGCGCCAGTTTGGCGCTGGCCTTCTTGGCATGCGCCTGCAATAGCTGCTTGATCTTCTTGCGACGGTTCATTCTCACTCGACCTGTCAGTCTGGTTTGGCTGAACACATCATACCTCGCCTGGGCCAGCGTCTCGTTGACGTTATTTTCACACCCGGCAGATTAGCGTCACGCCCTTTCCGGTCACGGGCACATCCGCTGGCCGCCAAGCTACGACGAGGCATACGTGTCACACACTCCATCCCCCTCCTCGCCCAAGCGCGTGGACTGGGCCGGCCTGGGCTGGCTTTTGCTGTTCTTCTGGTACTTCTCGGGCGTGACCCAGGCGCTGCTGCTGTTCAGTGGTACCACCGGGTTCGCCGGCTTTCGCGATGCATTTTTCCTCAGCAGCCTGTGGCTGGCCCCGGTGCTGCTGCTGCCACGCTTCACCCGTACCACTGCCGCGGTCATCGGCCTGGTGCTGTGGGCCGCTTCGCTGGTGGGCCTGAGCTACTTCGGCATCTATCGCCAGGAGTTCTCGCAAAGCGTCATCTTCGTGATGTTCGAGTCCAACACCGCCGAGGCCGGCGAGTACTTCAGCCAGTACTTCAGCGTCTGGCTGGGTCTGGCATTGCTGCTGTACACCCTGGTGGCGGTGTTGCTGTGGAAGCGCGTACGCCCGGTCAGCCTGCCACTGCGCAGCCGCCTGCCGGTGGTCGCCCTGTTGCTGCTGGCCAACCTGGTGTACCCGTTCTACAAACAGATGGTGACCCAGCAGCGCAGCTTCGCCGATGCGGCCGAAAAGGTGCAGCAGCGCATGGAACCCGCCGTGCCTTGGCAACTGCTGGTCGGCTACCGCCAGTACCGCCAGCAACTGGACAACATGCAGGAGCTGCTGGCCCAGAACGCCGCGCTGCCCCCCCTGCAAAACCTGCATGACAGTAGCGGTGCAGCGCCACGCACGCTGGTGCTGGTGCTGGGCGAATCCACCACCCGCGAGCACATGCACCTGTACGGCTATAACCGCGACACCACGCCCAACCTCGACGCACTGGCCGCCAGCGACAAGAGCCTGACGGTATTCCGCAACGTGGTATCGCCACGCCCGTACACCATCGAAGTGATGCAGCAGATCCTCACCTTTGGCGACGAGCAGAACCCGGACCGCTTCCTCACCGACCCGTCGCTGATCAACCTGATGAAACAGGCCGGCTACAAGACCTTCTGGATCACCAACCAGCAGACCATGACCAAGCGCAACACCATGCTGACCACCTTCTCGCAGCAGACGGACGCGCCGGTGTACCTCAACAACCAGCGCAACCAGAATGCCAGTCAGTACGACGACGTGGTACTGGCACCGTTCGAGAAGGCCCTGCAGGACCCGGCGCCGAACAAGTTCATCATCGTGCACCTGCTGGGTACGCACATGGACTATCGCTATCGCTACCCGAACGACTACGCGCACTTCAACGACCGCCAGGGGGCGCCTGGCAAGCTGACGGCCGACCAGGTGGAAACCTACAACTTCTACGACAACGCGGTGCGCTACAACGACTACGTGGTATCGAGCCTGATCAAGCGTTACTCGGCCAGTACCCCCAATGGTTTCCTGCTGTACCTGTCAGACCATGGCGAAGATGTGTACAGCTCTGGCAACCACGACCGCCTGGGGCGCAACGAAGGCGCGCCAACCCGGCCGATGTACACCATCCCGTTCCTGCTGTGGACTTCGCCCAGCTGGCAGGCCGAGCACCCGCGCGACTTACAGGCGATGGCCGACCGCCCCTACAGCAGCTCGCACCTGATCCATACCCTGTCCGACCTGGCCGGGCTGAGCTATGACCGTTACGAACCGGCCAAGAGCCTGGTAAACCCGCAGTTCGTGGTGGCACCGCGCTGGATTGGCGACCCGTACCGCAAGGACGGCTTGCGCGAATTCGACCAGTTGCCGCTGGACAAGGCCGAGCGGGTGCGGGAGACGGTCAGTAGCGGGAAGAACCTGAACTGAGTGTTGTGCGGTCGGGATTGCCGGGGGCGCTTTGCGCCCCTTTCGCGACACAAGGCCGCTCCCACAAGTACCGTGTAGCGGTCAGCCATCAGGCAGGCTGGGCACAGCTGCCCTGCCGGGCACTGCCCCGCACCGCCTCGGCCAGTTTGCGCAGGTTGGCCTGGTGGGCATTGACCAGGCTGGCGATGCTGTTGTCCGCCGCCGTCTGCAACGAGGTTCGGCAGGTCAGCCCGGCCTCACCCGGGCGCGTCAGACGCCAGACCGCTTCCAGCGAGGCATAGCGCCCCGGCACGCTATCGAAACGCTGCACATCCACCCGCAGCAACGCATTGCCGCCCCCCACAGCCCCGCCCAGCTGGTCCTGCAAGGCGCTGCGGAATTCATCCACCAGGTTGGCCCCCCACCACTCCGTTTCGAGGATGGCCAGGCCGCTCTGCCCTTGCCGCACCACCAACTGCGGGCGGTCCACCTGCGGTGGCACGGCCACCCTCGCCACCTGGATGCGCTGGCCGCTGTCGCGCACCGGCTCGCTCGGTACCAGCGTGTGATAGTTGTTCGGGGTACTGCTGCAACCCCACAGCACGGCCAGCAGGCCGGCGCCACACATATTGCGCAGTCGATGCATCGGCTGTCTCCTCAGGGTTCAAGGTCTGCTGCACTGGCTGCTTTCGGCCGGCCACGTATCAGCGATTCGGGGTGCCGGCCCAGGTAATCGGCAAGGTCACGCAGCGAACGCGACATGCGCTCCAGTTCATCCAGGGTTTCACCCATCCGCTCGCGCTGCGGCGAGTCTTCGGCGATCGCCGAATTGGCCGTGCGCAGGGTCTTGTGCACTTCGTCCAGCGCCACCTTCACATCCGGCAGGGTCTGGCCATTGAACTGCTTGAGGCTGGCGCGCAGCTCACGCAGGCTGCCGTCCAGGTTGTTGGCGATACTCTCCAGCGGCAGTTTGCTGATGCGCTCCACCACCCGCTGCAGCTGTTCCTGCAATTGCTCCAGGCTGCCTGGCAATGTGGGAATGGTGATAGGGTCGGCGGTCTTGTCGAAGGCCACCTTGGGGGCATCCGGGTAGAAGTCCAGGGAGATGAACATTTGCCCGGTAATCAGGTTGCCGCTGCGCGCCTGCGCCCGCAGCCCGTGCTCGACAAAGGTGCCGATCAGCCGCCGTGCGCCATCCATGTCGCCTTCGGCATGCTTGAACACGGCAAGCATCTTGCGGTGCACCGGCCCCAGCCGCTGTGGGTAGATAACCGCATCGACCACCACCGGGAAGGTCTGCCGGGTGGCATCGTAGTCGAGCTTGACCGAGGTGACCCGGCCAAACTCCACTCCCTTGAACTCCACCGGGGCTCCCACCGACAGCCCGCGCATGGCCTGGTCGAAGCGCAATTGCAGGTACTGCGCCTGGCCACTGGGCGGTGCCAGGGCGGTGTCGCGGTCGGCAAACAGCTGGAAGCGTGCCTGATCGGCAGCGGGCTCGGCTTGCGGGGCGAAGTCGGGCGAGCCAAAGGCCAGCCCACCCACCAGAATCGACGACAACGATTCAGTATCGATCTTCAGGCCGTTGGCACCGATCTGCATGTCGACGCCACTGGCGTTCCAGAAGCGGGTATCGGCACTGACGAAGCTGTCGTAGGGGGCCTGCACGAATATGCCAATCTCCACGCCCTTGCCATCGCCCTGCAGGGCAAAGGAAACCACCTCACCCACCGGGATCTTGCGGTAGTAGATCGATGAGCCAATATCCAGCGACCCCAGGTCGCTGGCGGTAAGGACAAAGCGCTTGCCCTTTTCGTCGTAGGTGATCGGCGGTGGCAGCTCCAGGCCGACGAAGGACTTCTCCGGCACTTTCGATTCACCGGAATCCGCCCCGATGAAACTGCCCGACAGCAGTGTGTCCACACCGGACACGCCGCCCACGCCAATGCGTGGCCGCACCACCCAGAAGCGCGCACCCTGGGTGGCGAACGCGCGGGCGTCGTTGGACAGCTGGACCTTTGCGACCACACTCTTCTTGTCGTCGGCCAGGTCCACCGTAGTAACTTCGCCAATCACCACGCTGCGGTACTTGACCTGGGTCTTGTGCGCCACCAGCCCTTCCCCGGTGTGGAAGGAAATGGCGATGACCGGTCCCTGCTGCATCCAGTTGCGCACCACCAGCGAAGCGCCGATCAGGATCGCCAATATCGGCACGATCCATACCAGCGACACACTCCAGCGCCGGGTGCGCACTTCAACCTGCCCCGCGCCCTCGCGCTTGTCAGTCTGTTGCACCATCAATACGGCCTCCCTCATTGGCACGGCAATCCCAGATCAGGCGTGGATCGAAGCTCATCGCAGAAAACATGGTCAGTACCACCACCATGCCGAAAAACAGAATGCCCAGCCGCGGCTCGATGGTGCCCAGCCCGCGCAGTTGCACCAGCGCCGCCACCAGTGCCACCACCATCACATCGAGCATCGACCAGTAACCGATCAACTCGACGAAGCGGTACAGCTGCGAGCGCTGCCGGCAGGCCCAGGTGGAACCGCGCTGGGCGGTGAACAGCAACAGGCCAAGCGAGAAGAACTTGATGGCAGGCACGCCCACACTGGCGATGAAGATGATCAACGCGATGTCCCAGGCACCGGCCTCCCAGAACTCCAGCACACCACCGCCGATAGTGCTTTCGCTGCCGCTGCCAAGCATTTCGGTGTGCATCACCGGTAGCAGGTTGGCGGGAATGTAGAAAATCAGCGCCGCCAGCAGAAACGCCCAGCCGCGGCTGATGGCATTGGCCTTGCGCCGGTGAATGGCGGCACCACAGCGGTCGCAGGTGTGCGCACCGCTACCCAGTTCGCAGGCCTGCCCGCAGCCATGGCACAGGCACAGGCCCAGGTCGGCGGCGTTGGCCGGGGTATTCATACCTGCTCCCACAAGTCACGGATGTCCTTGCCGGCGATATGGATAATCAGCATGCTCAACGCGGCCAGGGCCAGCAGGCCGATGCCGGGGATCACATCGAGCAACCCGGCCAGCTTGATCACTGCCACCATCGCCCCCAGCAGGCACACCTCCAGCATGCTCCAAGGCCGCAGGCTCTCCAGGCTGCGCATGCACAGGGCAAAGCCGGGGGCGCGCTGGCCGGCCAGGGCGTAACTCAATAGCCAGCACAACACGGCAATCTGCAGCACCGGCGCAAAGATGATCGACAAGGCCATGACCAGGGCGATGAAGGTGATACTGCCGTGGCTGAGGATCTGCACCGAGTCCCATAACGTCGCCGAGTGGGTCAGCCCTTGCATGCCGATGGTCATCACCGGGTAGAAGTTGGCGAACACCAGCAGGATGCCCCCCGTCACACTCAGGGCCAGCCGCTGCTGCACGGTCAGCGAGGTGTGCCGGTACAGCACCCCTCCACAGCGCGGGCAAACGGCGCGCTGGTGCTTGAGCAGCGGCGCACGGTGGTACACCGTGTCGCAGTACTCACAGATGATCAGGTGCTGGGTCTGGCTCATGGAGTTTCCACAGGTAGCCCGGATTCAGGCCGTGATATGCCGGCGGACCACATCTGATATCCGGTTTAGACCATCCCGGCAAAACTGCCATCATTAACAGCAAAGCCGAACTATCCTGTGAAACGGGATCCCCACCTGCTGGAGGTTTGCCATGCGTACGTTCACGTGGAGTTACCTGCTGGTGCTGCTGTGCGCGGCATCGGCAGCCCAGGCGCAGTCGGTGGTGCCGCTCAAGGGCCAAAGCAGCCAGCAGATGCAACTGGATATCAATGATTGCAATACCGTCGCGACCAATGCCGCGAACAGTGCCGCGACCTCCAGCGCCCCCCATGTCGGTGGCCGCGTACGCGGTGCCGCTGCCGGCGCGGTTGCCGGTGCGGCAGGCGCGCAGGTGCGCGGCAACCAGCACGACGAGCTGTATGACCGGGTCGGTGACGATGCCAAGGAGCAATACCGGCAGAACCGCGCCGGTGAAGTTGCCGCCGCCGGTGCTGCGGTCGGTGGCATGCGCCAGCGTCAGGACCGCCGCCAGGACCGTCGCGGCCAGGACGAAGCGAAAGCCCAGGCCCATGCCAGTGCCTACGCCGGATGCCTTCAGGGGCGCGGCTACCAGGTCAGTCCCTGATCAGCAGGCGCGCCATGCCTTGGAAGAAGGAAGCATGGTGTGCCTGTTTCAGAACCTGGCCAGTTCTTCCCGGCAGAACTCGACGAACAGCTGCGCCGGCTTGGTCAGTTGCACCCGCTTCAACCACGCTGCCGCCAACCCCGACAGTGCCACCGGCTCGGCGATATCCAGCATGGCCAGGCGTTGCCCGTCGTAGGTGTACTCCGAATGCGGTCGCGTCACCAGCAGCGAAAAGCCGAAGCCCTGCCCGACCATGCCACGCACCATTTCGATTGACGGCGAGCTGAAGACGATGTTGGGCGTCAGGCCCATTTCGTTGAACAGGCTGACGAAGTAGGTGCGGCTGGGGGCCACATCCAGCAGGATCATCGGCTCCGGACACAGGTCGCGCAGCGATACCTGGGCCTGGCCGGCGAAGCGGTGGTTCTCGGGCAGCAGCACATAGGGCTTCTGCGGCGGCATCAGCGGCTCGGCCTCGATGGTGCCGTCCAGGTCATGGTCGTAGAGAAACGCCAGGTCGAAGGTACCGGCAGTCAGGCCCTGGATCAGGTCCTGCTGCTCGCCGTCGCGCAGGCGGATATCCACCCCCGGGTAACGCTGGCGAAAGCCGGCGATCAGGCGCGGCAGGTACAGCGGTGCCACGGTTTCGAAGCAACCGATGTCGATTTGCCCGGCCACGGTGTCGTTGTCGGCCAGGGCATTCTGCTCGAATTCGTGGGCCATCTGCAGCAGCGACTTGGTCTTGGCATAGAAGCGCTTGCCGCTGGGCGTCAGCGACACACCCTGGGCGTGGTGGCGAATGAACAGCTGCACGCCGAAACTTTCCTCCAGGCTCTTGATGGCCGTGGAGATGGACGGCTGGGCGATGTACAGCTGGCGTGAAGCCTCGGCAACGCTGCCGGCCTCCACCGTGGTGACGAAGTACTTGAGTTGTCGCAATGTATAGGCCGCCACGGGCACCTCTCTGACGCCGGTCTGGGCGCGCTGGGATCATGCCTGACACTTTACCCTTGGCAGCGGGTGGGTGGGGGCTGGGTGATGAAGGATTTACCTATGGCTTGGGCAGGTTTTTTGTAGGGGGGACGCCTTGCGCCCCCCCTGCGTACTACTCGAAGTCGACATTCGTCGGCACACAGTCGTCGCCGATCAGTTTGTACTCTGGCGCGCATGCCATGCCGACCACAGGGCCTACCCCACGCTTGCGCCTGGACAGTGTCTCCTGAGGTTCCGGGTGATCCATTAGATCGTGGTCATCGCGAGCTGGCAGTTCATTCATCGATTCTTCTTGCATGGTCATGACTCCTGGCTTGGTTGATTACGCCCGACCAACGTTAATGACCGTTCAGCTCGCAGCCCATCTGGAAACACAGCCCGCCCCACCAGCCCCGTAAAGGCAATCAGCTGCAGCAGCGCATGTTCCTTGCAGGTACCCCCTGCTCGAGCGTTGCCACTGGTCAAATGCCCCCGAACGGCTTTACTGATACTTATCGACCCCATGCATACGGTGTGCGTTCATGAAGATCATAGTCACCAGCATCCTCGTCGACGACCAGGCCAAAGCCCTGGCTTTCTACCACTACGTACTCGGTTTCGAGCCCAAGCACGACGTCCCCATGGGCCGGCACCGCTGGCTGACCCTCACCTCCCCCAACGACCCCAACGGCGTCGAGTTGCTGCTGGAGCCCGACGCACACCCGGCTGCCAAGGTATACAAGGCCGCGCTCAGGCAGGACGGCATCCCTGCCACCTCGTTCGGCGTGCGTGACATCCAGGCCGAATATACCCGGCTGTGCGCGGCGGGCGTGCAGTTCACCCAGCCGCCCACCCCCATGGGGCCCGTCACCGTGGCGGTGTTCGATGACACCTGCGGCAACCTGATCCAGATCACCCAGAAACACTAGGTGTACGTTTATGGCCCCACGGGCAGGCGCAGGGTCGCGCGCAACCCGTGTGGTAGCTGATTGCGCAGCTGAACATTGCCACCCAGGCGCTTCATGATGGTGCTGACGATCGACAACCCCAGCCCGGCGCCATTGGTCGAACCCTTGCTGTAGAAACGCTCGAATACCCGCTGCTGGTCTGCCACGGCGATGCCCGGCCCTTCGTCGTCGACACTGATCAGCAGGGCTTGCCCTTCACGCTGTAGCGTCACGGTGACCCTCCCCCCCGCTGGCGAATGGTCCACGGCATTGGTCACCAGGTTCTGCAAGGCAATGCCCAGCGCGCCAGCGTCGGTGTGCACGTGGTAGTCGCCTGCTGCGATGTCCAGCGAAGGCTCCAGCCCGCATTCCAGTATCCATGGAGTCAGCTCGGCCAGGGTCTCGGCCACCACTCCCTCCAGGTCAACCTGCGGCCAGGCACGCTGGCCGGGCCGTGGCTCCAGGCGGGCCAGGGTCAACAGCTGATTGACCACCCGGGCAAGGCGGTCGACACCGCCCATCAGGAACTGCAGAGCCTTGTCCCGCTCGGCCTCACTGGCTGCATTGAGGGCGTTCTGCGCATGCAGGCGCAGGACGGCCAAGGGCGTGCGCATCTCGTGGGCGGCATCGGCGATGAAACGGTGCTCGCGGCGCAGCAGGTCGTCGATCTGCCCGAGCAGGCGGTTGATCGCCGCCTGCATCGGCTCCAGTTCCTTCGGCAGCGGTACCAGCTGCAACGGCTCGAGTGACTCGGCGTGGCGGGCGCGGATCACCTTGGCCATGTTCTGCAACGGCCGCAGTCCCCAGCCAATGGCCGCCCACACCAGCAAGGCCAGGGCCAGGCTGCCGAACAGGAATGGCAACAGCGTGTGCCGCACGATGCGCTCGATCAGGTCGTCACGCACGTCGTTGCGCTCACCCACCCAGATTACCCAGTGTTTTTCCGGCACCGGCAAGACGAAACTGCGCCAACGGTGCCCATCCATCACCATGTCGGCAAACCCCGGCGCCCGGGGCGGCTGCCCCAGCTGCGGGGCGCTGGGCGTGTGCACCAGCAAGCCGTTGTCGTCGGCCCATACCTGGAAGGCCAGCTTGCTCTCATAGCGGTGCCCTACCTTGTCCTGCCCGGCCTTGCTCAAGGCCTCGTCGAAGGCGCGGTATAACTCGTCACGGCTCTGTCCCTGCACCGGCAGGCTCATGATGCCCTGCAGCAGCCGCGCGTTCTGCGCCAGGTGGGCATCGTACACCTCGTTAATTTCGTGGCGGCTGTCATGGTAGTTATACAGCGCCAGCAATCCGCTGCCGCCAAGCAACAGCAGCATCACCCGCCATAAGGTGCGTTGACGCAGCGAGCTCATGCCTTGACTTCCACCAGATAGCCGATCCCGCGTACGGTACGAATCAGGCCGTTGAACAGCTTTTTGCGCAGTTGGTAGATGTTCACTTCCAGGGTATTGCTCTCCGGCTCTTCATCCCAGCCATACAACAACTGGGTCAACCGTTCACGGGTGAACACCTTGCCCGGCTGGGCCAGCAATTCGTGAAGCAGCAGGTACTCCTTGGGCGTGAGCACCACCGGCTGGCCCTGGTAGTGCACCTGTTGGCTGACCGGGTCCAGGCACACCCCGGCGTGTTCGATCAATACCCGCGCGCGGCCACTGCTACGACGCAGCAAGGCCCGCAAGCGGGCCTTGAGTTCGTTGAGGTCAAAGGGTTTCACCAGGTAGTCATCGGCGCCGGCATCCAGCCCGGCGATGCGGTCGTCGGTGGCGTCACGGGCGGTCAGCACCAGCACCGGCAGGCTCTTACCGGCCACGCGCAGGCGCCGCAGCAGCTCGATGCCGTCCAGGCGTGGCAAGCCCAGGTCGAGGATGGCCAGGTCGAACTCCTCGTGGCACAGGGCATGCAAGGCGCTGGCGCCATCCTGCAGCCAGTCGAGGGTATACCCCTCGCGGCGCAGGCCGTCACAGATGCCCTCCCCCAGCGCGGCGTCGTCTTCAACCAGCAGTAGGCGCATACTCAATCCTGTTTGTCCTTGATCGCTTTGAGTAAAGCATCTATTTCACCACGGCGGCCCTGGTCAGCCAGCTCCCGCCCGGGGCGGGGCGGTGCCTGCAAGGCCTTTTGCAGGGCAGCACGGGCTTCGGCGTAGCGGTTCTGCCGGTACAGGTGGTCGGCCCAGAAGTAGTTGCTGTCGATACCCTCGGGGTTGATCACCAATGCCTGGCGCAGCATGGCCTCGGCCTTGGTCTGGTCGCCGAAGCTCAGCGGCCAGCCGGGTACCTGATCGTACAGCGCACCCAGGCTGGTGTAGGCCGAGCCCTGCAGCGCCTTGGGGTCCATGGCCAGGGCCTTTTCCAGGCTGGTACGGGCAGCCTTGACCTTGCCCAGCGCGCCCAGCCCGCCGGTGGCACCGGCCCAACTGCTGTTGACGATGCCGTCCCAGATCAGCGGTTCGGCCGAGCCCGGGTGCTGGCGCACCAACGCCGCCGACTGCACCGCCAGGGCCTCGAACGCCCCGGCACGCTGGGCTTCGGGCAGGTTGTAGCGTATTACCGCCCAGCGCTGCTGGATGGCATTGAGTTGCTGGGTTCCGTTCTGGTCGAGGGCCCAGGTGAACGGGGCGATTGCCAGCAGGCTGGCCAGTATCAGACGCTTCATTTGCTCGACTCCTTGCTGTGCCAGGTGCTGTAGCGACGGATCAGCGGCAGTTGTTTGCGCAGGGCGCGGTCGACCACGCCCGGCAGCATGCCGTTAAGGCGCACGAAAAGTTTTTCCGGCCAGCCCAGGTACAGTTCGCTGCGCTCGGCCTGCACGGCATCGAGTACTGCCCGGGCGACATCCTGCGGGTCATCGACGCCTACCTTAAGCGCCTGGTTCAGGGCCTGCGCAGCGCTACTGTTCATCGTCGTGTGGGTGGTGCGCGGTGCGGCATATAGCACGTTCACCGAAGTGTCGGCCAGCTCGCGGCGCAGCGCCTCGGAAAACCCGCGCAAGGCAAACTTGCTGGCGCAGTAGGTGGCATAGCCGGGGTAGCCGATCGAGCCGTAGATCGAACCCACGTTCACCACCAGCGCACTGGGTTGCTCGCGCAGCAGCGGCAGGCACAGGCGGGTAAGCTGCACGGCGGCCTTGATGTTGAGATCGAACAACTCGTCCAGGGCCGCCTCGTCCATCTGTTCGAGCATGGCGAAGCGGTTGACCCCGGCAGCGTTGATCAACAGGTTGCAACAGCCCATCGCCCGCGCCGCTTCCAGCACGTCGCGGCGGCCTTCGGCGCTGCGCAGGTCGGCCTGCTGCCAAAGCAGTTGCCCAGGGTAGCGCACCATCAGCTCGGCCAGCTTGCCCTGTTGCCGGCTTACCGCCAGCACCCGGGCACCGGCGCTGCACAGCTGGTCCGCCAACTCCAGGCCGATGCCACCACTGGCGCCAGTGAGCACCGCCACGCAATCAGGCAAGCGCATGCTGTGCCTCCTGCTGCGCGGCACGCGGCAGCCCTTCGAACATGGCGGTGTAGAGGCGATACACAACCTTGGCGGCATGGATTACCGCCTGCTGGTCCTCGGGCTGGTCCAGTCGGTTCATCAGCCCGCGGTAGGTGGCCATGTGGTCCTGGTCCAGGGCGCCGTGGGAACTCAGGTAGCTGAATGCCTGGTCCGGCAGGCCAAGGCTGCTCTGCAGGGTCCCGGCAGCCTGGGTGGCCAGGGCAATACTGGTGCCTTCGAGCACATTGACCATGCCGAACAGCCCGACCGGGTTACCACGGGCAATCTGGTCGTAGAGAAATGCCACCATCAGCTCGATGGGCAACGCCGGGCGGCCGCCCGTCACTTGCTGCGGATCGCCCCCGCAGGCGGCGATGTCATCGAGAATCCAGCGCTCGTGGCCGTACTCCTCCTCGATGTACTCGCACACTGCACCGCGCAGCCACTCCAGCCGCGCCGGCAAGCGGGCGCCGCAGGCCATCATCAATGGCACGGTGTGCCGCACGTGGTGGTAGGCCTGGGTGAGGAAGGCCACATAGGCCTCGAGGCTGGCCTTGCCGGCCAGCGCGTCGCGGATGACCGGGACGTTGAACAATGCCGTACGCTCGTCGGCGGTTTCCTGTTGCAGCATATCGAAGAAAAGCATGGCAACCTCGTCGCTCATTGAAGGTCGGATAGCAAGGACTGGTAACACCGCAGGATCTGTTCGCGGCGTGGCCGGCCATTGGCGGTCAGGGTTTGCCCGGCGGCACTCAAGGGCTCGGGCAAGCGCCGCCAGGCATGTACCCGGGCATAGTCCGGCAGCCCGGCATTGGCCTGGCGGACGGCCTGTTCCAGGGTGTGATCATCGGCCTGCGGGTCCAGCGGCCAGACCAGCGCCAGGTTGTGCGCCAGGCCCTCGCCGTGTACGAACGCCTGGGCGATCACCCCGCCCTGGGTCAGTTCGGCCTCGACCCACTCGGGGTTGACGTTGCGCCCGAAGCTGGTGCTGTACTGGTGCTTCTTGCGCCCGGCCAGGTACAGGAAGCCGTCGCTGTCGAAGTGCCCCAGGTCACCGGTCGACAACCACGGCTCGCTGAAAGGTGGCTCGCCCAGGTAGCCGAGCAACGCCGAGCCGGCCACCTGCACCTCGCCATCTTCGGCAATGCGCACCTGCACATGCGGCAGCGGCCGCCCGACACTGCCCGGGCGCTGGCCGCCGGGGCGGTTGAGGCATACCACCGAGGCGCATTCGGACAGGCCGTAGCCCTCGAACACCGGTAGCCCGATGGCCTCGGCACGGGCCAGCAGGCTCGGCGCCACCCGCGCGCCGCCCACCGCCACGAAGCGCAACGGGCCAACTCGCATCAGCCCGCGTTCGATGGCGGTGACCAACCCAAGCAGCAGTTGCGGCACCAGGATCAGGCTTTCGGCACCACTCAAGGCAATGGCGCCCAGCAACTGCTTGAAGTCGACCTGGCTGGCACCGCGAAAACCCAGCTGCGCCTGCGGGTACAGGGCAATGCTCGCCCCGGCCAGCAGGGCCGCGTAAAGCCCCAGGTTTTCCAGCAGCACTGCCAGGGGCAAGACCGCCAGGTACTTGCCCGGCGCCGCAGACCGGCTGGCGGCCTCCAGTTCACGCGCTACCCGCAGCATGGCATCGGCGCTCAGGCATACGCCCTTGGGTGCACCGGTGCTGCCGGAGGTGTAGGTAATCTTCGCAGTACCCGGTGGCAAGGGCGCGCTCGCTGGCGGCTGCCGGCTCCAGAAACGCTCACCGGCACTGAAGCCGCTGGCGTGCAAGTCGTCAGCGAAGGCCTCATCGGCCAGCGCCAGCACCGCCCCGCTCTGCGCCAGGCAGTGGCGCCGCTGGGCACTGCTGAAGAACGCCGGCAGGATGACGATGGGACGCGCCGCGAACAGCGCCGCCAGGTCCCAGAACAGCGCCTCGGGGCCGTTCTCCAGGGCCAGGACGAAAGTGCCCGGTGGCTGCGCGCTCAACCAGGCCTGGCGGTGCTCGACCTCGTCCAGCAACTGTTGATAGGTGAATGACCCGGCAAGGCCCAGCAACGCCGGTTGCGCCCCTCGGTGGCGGGCATGCAGTTGCAACACGTCCCTGAACAGCTGGCATTCATGCAGCATGGCCGGCCTCCTGTACGCTCGCGGGCAAACCCAACCGCTCGAACACTCCCCCGCGGGCCAGGGCTTCATGGCCGTAGCCGATGCTGCCGACGAACACCTGCGGGTGCTGCGCGTAGTAACTGCCCCAACTGCCGGCGTCGCCGTTCAGCCGACCAGGGTCGGCCACGGCCAGCGCCGTGGGCACCAGGCCCAGGCGATGAAAGCTGTTGACCAGGGTCGCAGCCCCGGTGAAGGCCACCCACTGCAAGCCGCGGGCGGCCAGCAACCAGGTCACGGCAATGATCATGATCCGCGCACTGCCGGCGCTGAGTGCGGCCAGGTTACCCACTTCAACCAACTGCGCACGGCTCACCGGGCTGGTCGACAGCCGGGTCACGGCCACCTCCAGCGGTTCATCCAGGTAACGCTCGATGAAGGTCGGGCCACTGCTGGCCAGGCGTATGCCGGCGGCGGCCATCAAGCGTCCATGGCTGTCGTGCAGGCCGAGCAGCTCGGGCAGGTAGTGCTGCACGTCGGCGTGGTGGGCGCAGGCAAAGCGGGCATGAATGAACTGCTCCAGCTCGTCGCGCCCAGGTTCCCCCGGGAGTTTCAGCGTCAAATGGGCAAGGCGATCGCCGTGGCTACCAATAGCCAGTGGAAACAGGTTGGAGCTGTCTGCCTGGGTCATGGCTGTCCCCCTTTCAGGTCAGGTGTTGGGGGCAGTATCCGGGGGCAATCTGAAGCCAATCTGAAGTGCTACATTTGCCATTGCCCTCATGCGCACCAACAAGGAAAACAGATGCGCCACGAATTCAGCGAAGTGCTCAATGACCTGGTCGACTACTTTCTGCTTGGCGATATCCAGCTGCTCGAGCGCTTCAAGCAACAACATGAACTGCCCGACGACCTGGCCCATGCGTTCACCCATGGCGACAGCGGCGACCAGGCCGTGCGCGAAGGTATCGTGCTGCCGCTGGCCGGGGTCGACAACCTGCCCTACCGCATCCTGTTCACCCTGGACAGACACACCCCGGCCCTGCTCGAACCCGGCAGCCGCCTCAAGCACCGCCGCAATGGCTATGTGCTGCAGGTCGAGCACGGTGCGCTGATGCTGTACACCTGGCGCATCCTGCAGCACTTCACGCCCAAGACACTGGGTGACCTGATGGCGCGCTACCAGGTGCCGGGGCGGCCAATCATCGAGCTGGACAATGGCTGGTATGACGTGGAGGTGCTGGCGGGTGCGCTGGTGCGGGACGGGTTGTACGAACCGGCATTCGAGTTCGTGTTGAAGAAGCGCTGGGGGCGGGGTGAGGCTGAGGGGGTGGATACCGGGTATGCCTTTGGGCTGCGTGGCTATTTCGACTGATGGGTTGCCAATACCGGCCTCTTCGCGGGTGAACCCGCTCCCACAGGTACAGCACAGTTCTCGAAGCCTGTGTTGTACCTGTGGGAGCGGGTTCACCCGCGAAGAGGCCGGTACTGGCAGCCTAAACCTTCAGGTGTGGGTGATATCCCGGTCCTTGGTCTCCGGCAGGAAGAAAATCCCCAACACCGCCGTCATCACCGCAATCACGATCGGGTACCACAAGCCGTAATAGATATCCCCGGTCGCCGCCACCATGGCAAACGCCACCGTCGGCAGGAAACCGCCGAACCAGCCGTTGCCGATGTGGTAAGGCAGCGACATCGAGGTGTAACGGATACGCGCCGGGAACAGCTCCACCAGCCAGGCGGCGATCGGCCCGTAGACCATGGTCACGTAGACCACCAGCAGGGTCAGCAGCAACAGCACCATCGGATAATGGATCTTCGCCGGGTCGGCCTTCTCCGGGTAGCCCGCCTCTTTCAACGCCCCGATCAAGTTCGCGGTAAAGGCGTCGCTCTGCGCCTTGAAGTCCGCTGCCGCCAGGCTGCTGCCATCAAAGCTCGGCAGCACCCGCTCACCAATGCGGACCTGCGCCACGCTACCTGGTTCGGCCGCTTCGTTGGTATAGGGGATGGCCCGCTTGGCCAGCAGGCTCTTGGCGATATCGCACGAACTGGTGAATTTGGCCTTGCCCACCGGGTCGAACTGGAACGCGCACTGGCCAGGGTCGGCCATCACCACCACCGGGTTCTGCTCCTGGGCAACGAACACATCCGGGTTGCCGTACTGGGTCAGTGCCTTGAAGATCGGGAAGTAGGTCAGTGCGGCGATGATGCAGCCGGCCATGATGATTTTCTTGCGGCCGATGCGGTCGGACAGGCTGCCGAAGAAGATGAAGAACGGCGTGCCGATCAGCAGCGAACCGGCGATCAGCAGGTTGGCGGTCTGCGGCTCGATCTTGAGCATCTGCAACAGGAAGAACAGCGCATAGAACTGACCGGTGTACCACACCACGGCCTGGCCGGCGGTACCGCCGAGCAGCGACATGATCACCACCTTGAGGTTGTCCCAGCGGGCGAACGCTTCGGTCAGCGGCGCCTTGGACGCCTTGCCCTCGGCCTTCATCTTCATGAACACCGGCGACTCGTTGAGTTGCATGCGGATGTATACCGAAATCGCCAGCAGCAGGATCGACAGCAGGAACGGCACCCGCCAGCCCCAGGCCTCGAACACCTCGTTACCCATGGCCGTGCGGCAGGCCATGATCACCAGCAGCGAGAGGAACAGCCCCAGGGTGGCCGTGGTCTGGATCCAGGCGGTGAAAAAGCCGCGCCGGCCTTTGGGTGCATGTTCGGCCACGTAGGTGGCCGCGCCGCCGTACTCGCCCCCCAATGCCAGGCCCTGCAGCAGGCGCAGGGTAACCAGGATGATCGGCGCGGCCACGCCGATCGTGGTGTAGCTGGGCAGCAGGCCCACCACGGCGGTGGACAGGCCCATGATGACAATAGTGATGAGGAAGGTGTACTTGCGCCCGATCATGTCGCCCAGGCGCCCGAACACGATGGCGCCGAACGGCCGCACGGCAAAGCCGGCGGCAAAGGCCAGCAAGGCGAAGATGAACGAGGTGGTTTCATTGACCCCGGCAAAGAAGTGCTTGGCGATGATCGCCGCCAGTGAGCCGTACAGGTAGAAGTCGTACCATTCGAAGACCGTCCCAAGGGACGAGGCGAAGATGACCTTGCGCTCCTCCCGGGTGATACCGCGTTGGGGCGCGCTGCCCGTGGATGTGCTGTCGAGAACCGCCATGGGGTGCCTCCGTCTTGTCGTTATGCAGGCCGGGAGCACCTCAAATCTTTTTCACCATCGCACCCAGGCCCTGGGGGACTTGCTTTGGATATGCGAAGCACGACGAGGCGGGCCGCCTCGGATCGCAGCAAGGTCACTGAAGCATAATAGGCTTTGCCGGGATATCCACTGGCATGACCAGGCGCACAAGAGGGCTGCATGAACGATAAGGCGACACAGGGCTGGCAAGGCGATATCTGGTTGGCGGGCGATCACTGCCTGCTGCTGGCCACGCTAGGTAAAACCGACAGCCACGCGCATTACGCGCACCAGGTATTGATCGGCCTCGGTGCGGATGTCGAGGTATGCCTGGGCGAGCAGCGCTATAGCGGCCAGCAGGTGGTCATCCCGTCGCAGCAACCACACGCCATCCTCAGCCATGGCATACCCTGCCTTACCTTGTTCGCCGAGCCCCTGGCGTTCGACGTGGCAGACCTGGCACAGGTCTGCGAGCAAGCCGGCAACAGCCCTGAGCAACTGGCCGAGTGCCTGCGGCAGTGGCCCCGCCGCCCGCTCGACCCGCGCCTGAGCAAAGCACTCAAGCGCATCCGTGCGCTGGACGAACGGGCCCTGCCGGCCTACGAACTGGCCAGTACCGCCGCGCTGTCGATCAGTCAGTTGGAGCGCCTGTTCAGCGGCACGCTGGAGCTGTCGGTACGGCGCCTGGTGCTGTGGCAGCGCCTGCGCGTGGCCCTGCAATTGGCGTTGGGCGGCGCCAGCCTGACCGAAGCAGCACTGCTGGCAGGGTTTGCCGACTCGGCGCATTTTACCCGCAGCGTGCGCCGTCAGTTCGGCATGCCCCCCGGCACCGCCTTGCGTCGACTGCGCCTACGCACGTTCGGCTAACGCCTGGCGCAGTGCTGCCGGCAGCAGGGCCGGTGGTTGCGCATCGCCGCTCACCCAAGGCTCACGCAGTTGCGCCAGGTAGGCCTGCGGATAATCCGGCCGGTCACCGATCCCCATGTCGTCATCTGCCAGCGCGTAGCCTGGCAAGTACAGCACCGTGCCAAGCAGACGGTCCCATAGCGGGAAGAACAGTGCGAAGTTGACGTCACCGGTGGTGCCGTACTTCAGGTGGTGCAGGCGGTGCACCGGCGCCCAGGCGAACACATGGCGCAAGCCGCCGATGCGCATGTCCACGTTGCCGTGCTGCAGCAACAACTGGATCGACACGCTGAACGCCAGCAGTGTAGCCACCTCGACAGGTAGGCCGAGCACCAGCAACGGCAGAGTCCCGCCCAGGGTTTCGAGCAGTTGGTGCACGGGGTGTTTCAGCAAGCCGTTGAAGCCGTACAGCCGGGTGACGCTGTGGTGTACCGCATGCAGCCGCCACAGCAGCGGGCTGCGGTGGCTGGCGTAATGCACCAGGGTGATGCCCAGGTCCGCTACCACGATTGCCAACAGCAACTGCAAGGCCAGCGGCCAATGGACGGGCCACAGGTCGGTTGCCGGGAAGCAGCTGGCCAGCAGTGGGATGGATGCCACGCTGGAGAGGGTCAGGCACTCGTTGACCAGGGCATGGCAAAGGTCACGTCGGCCCTCGCCTTGCGTCTGGTTCCAGGCGGTCTTGTAAGGGATGAGCCATTCGCAGGTGAATGACAGCAACACAGCGCTGGCCAGCAGTGGCAACAGCCACAGCGGGCGGGTTGCCAGCGCCAGTGCAGCGGCGATGAAACCGAAGAAGAACAATGGGGCGTAGAGGATACGCATGGGTGGCTCCAGGCAAGTTGGAGCCGCCAGTGTTGGCCCAGGGGCAAGGTGGGCGCTTGAACGAACGGCGCATGTAAGCCCCACGCGCGCCTACAGGGACCGTAGCCAGTTTCAAGCGAACGTTTAGCGCAAGAACTGTACGACCTCTGCCAATACCCGCTCAGCCTGCTCTCGGTGCGGTACATGCCCACAGCCCTGCAGCAACCGCATCACCCCCGGCCCGCCAGCCAGCGCCATCAGCCGTTCGGGATGTGCAGGCGAGCCGAACTCGTCGTTATCGCCATGCAGGCTCAACAGCGGGCAGCGTACCTGCGGCAGCACCTCATCCAGGCTCCAGCCGGCAAAGTCCTCGGCCAGCCAGTTGTCCACCCAGGCGCGCAATACCCACTCGGCCTTGTCGCCATGGTAGCGCTCCAGCCGTTGCAACTGCCCGGGTTCGGCAAACTGCCGGTCGGCCACGCGAATGCCTTCAAGGGTACGGGCCTCGACAAACGCCTGCGCCGATTCGGTAATCAGCCCCGTACAGTGGCTGGCGAAGGCCGCCGCACAGGCCACAGCCATGCCGCCGCCCACGCTGTGGCCGAAGACAATGAAATCGCCAATGCCAAAATACGCGCGCAACGCCGTGAACCCCTGCTGCGCCTCGCCCTCGACAAAGCCCAGGCGCAACCTGCCCGGGTGGGCGTCGGAGCGGCCAAAGCCCAGGCGGTCGTAGGCGATTACCCGGTGCCCGGTGGTTTGCGCAAGCTGCGCCGGAAACTCGCGCCACAAGGCGACGCAACCCAGCGAATCATGCAGCAGGACGATCGGTGCACCCTGCGCCTGCAAAGGCGCCCATTCCTGGGCGAACAGCTTGCCTTGCGCGGTGTCGATCCAGTGCTCGCGGGTGTGCAGGTCAGTCATGGAGCCCTCGTTGCCAGTACCGGCCCTTTCAGCTCGACCTGGTTGCCGTCCGGGTCGTAGCAGTACAGCGACAGCCCCTCGCCTTCAGCGCCATAGCGCTTTTCGGCAGGTTCAACCTCAACCCCCGCGGCTTGCAGGTAGGCCTTCAGTGCCGGCTCATCGAACGGCTCGATGCGCAGGCAGAAATGGTGCAGGTTGCGCCCCTCGGCCCCCGGCGCCGCCCCGCCAGGCTGCCCCAGGGGACCGTCCAGGGTCACCAGGTCGATCATCGCCGTGCCGGTGGCCAGGTGGACCATACCCAGGTCTTCGCGCACGCGGCTGACCGTGCAGCCGAGCAGCTCGGTGTAGAAGGCAACGCTGCGCTCCAGGTCGCTGACCCGCAGAACGAGGTGGTCGATGTGCTTGATGGCGAATGGTCGCATGCCGGGGCTCCTTGTGGCTGCTGGATTCCTGTAGAGGATCGCTGCGAAGAATCAGCGCGGTGTATGGCACCGGCTGCGCCGGTGTTCGCGGCTAAAGCCGCTCCCACAGCCACCATAGCCCAGGTCCGCACGGCATGACCAGACTCACCTACTCGTTCACCAACCGTTGCAGCACGTCCCCTTCATGACGGGCCAGGATGCGCAACAATTGGTCGACCAGCGCCCGGTCCGGCGCATCCAGATGGAAGTGGTGCCCGCCCGGATGCCAGGAGATCTTCGCCTGGCTGGGCAAGGCCGCCTGGCGCCGGGTAAAGGCCTCACCGGTGAATGCCCCCTGGCGGCCGAACAGCAGGTACAACGGGCAACGGATCTGGCTGAGCAGGTCGCAGGCTTCGCGCTCGGTCAGCGGCATGGGCTCAGGCAGTACCAGGCGCGGGTCGTGGCGCCAGCAATAACCCTCGCCCAACTGCAGCAGGTCACGCAGCGCCAGCAGCCGTGCAGCTCCTTCCGACAGCTCGGTGTCCAGGCGCTCGCGGCGTTGCTCCAGGGCCGTTTCAAGGTCCTCGAAACGGTCGACGGCCGGCTCGGCAAAGCCCTGCAACTGACTGCGCTGCACCATGCGCTTGAGCCGGTAGGCCCGGGCCAGGTGTTGCACGCGATCATCCTCGGCCACCGTGAACGGTGCACCCATGCCGTCGAGGAAGGTCATGCTGGCGATACCGCTGGTCATGGCCGCCAGCAGCGACGCCACCCCGGTACCCATGCCATGCGCCAACACATGGAATTGCGCCAGCCCCAGGCTGTCGGTCACCGCCAGCATGTCCTCGGCATGTTCCCACAGGTAGTAGCCACTGTCGTGGCGACGATGGTCCGAACGGCCGTGGCCGACCAGGTCGGGGGCCACGACGAAGCAGCCCTCCAGCAATGGCCCCAGGCGTTCGAACGAGGCCGCATTATCCAGCCAGCCATGCACGGCCAGCACAGGAATGCCGTCTTCCGGCCCCCAAGTCCGTACCGCAATCTCAATACCGTCGAGGTCCAGCAGGTAATCCTTGGGACTGCATAGCGAATGCATCGTAGTTCTCCCTGACAGAGTGCCGACCTAAGGCCAGGCATCATGGCGCCGGCTCCACTGCAATGCGCCGGCGTCCCCACACAGCATGCCTACGCCATGCCGTAGTCCACCATCTCCCACCAGCCCTGCCCGCGCTGCTCCCCTACCGACGCTCTCGTGCACAGGACCGACCTGTGCATTCAACTAAATACCACCGCATGCCGAGCCGAATCCTTTCGACTGATGCCTCCACTGACCTTGGAGCATTCAACATGTCCACCCCTCCCGTGCCTTTCCATCAGGCCCAGATCGTTCGTAGCCTGCCTGCCTGGGCCCGAACAATGCACCCCGACCATACCCGCCGCGTCGTGCAGAGCGTGCGCAAGGACTACCTCGACGAAAACGGCTCGCCTTACGCCTGGTACGCTGCGGCCAGCGCTGAAGATCAAGCACATGTACGACAGCTGATTGACACTCGCGATGCCGGCTTCAAGGCACTGCGAGTCGCGCTCAAGGACTTCAGGCAGATCAGCGAATTCTGCAAGCCTTTGCTAGAGAGCCGGTTGGGCCCGAATATCAACGTGGACAAAGCCCAATATCTGCACCAACCGTTCAAGGTGTACACCACGCTGGTGAATCCCCCCGGCCTCGATATTTCACTCGGCGGCGACGACGCGTACATTGAGCGCCCCGAAGGGCCGCCACAGAAGCGCTCGCTGCTGGAGGCCGCACTGCACAACTTCGAAGGGCCAGACGAAGTGGGGCCGTTCGATGCCCTGACCCTTGGCCCGAACGACAACGCATCACGTCCCGGCCTCGAACCCGAAGCGTTCGTCAGCCTTTGCCGAAGCCTGGACCTGGGTCGGCAGTACCAGGACCACCTGCAGAGCATTTATGAAGGCCCCGGACAGGCCACGATCGAGCAGCTATGGATCGATGCAAGCCGGCAGGCACTGAAAACCGAGGCAATGATCGCTTATCTCAAAGGCCTGTTGACGCTCAAAGGTCGCGATGCTTTGGTACAGCTGTGCAACAACGAAAATACACCGCGGTACGGCGATCAAAAGCTTCACTGCTGGCGCTTCAGCCTGTTCGGCATCCCGATTCATGAGGTACTGCTGATTGGCCCCGATGAAGCCGACCAGAGCAATCCCTGCATGCTCTACATTCCCCAGGATACCCAACACCCGGTAAGGGAATTCACTTCCTTGCGGGAAGCCGGCACCCACGTACGTCAACGCCTGCTGCAAACCACCTATCGCCACCACTTGATCAGCTTCGCTTACAAGGACAGCCAGGTCGACCTTGGCCGCAAGCTCGAAAATGCCCTGTTCGAGCAAAGCGCTTCAACGCGCAAACCCAAGAAAAAACCTGAACTGCACTTCAATCGAACGAGCCTGCCCCATCCCGTCTGGCAAGTGCTTTACAAGGACCACAAGCGCCGTCTCAAGGCAGATGCCAGAGCGATCGCGGTGCCGACCGCCGATGCCAATGCCAAGGCACGCAAGGAACGGCTGCAGCAATGGCTGGACGCAGGCATGAACCTGCTGAACGTGGCCGCCTTCTTTGTGCCTGGGCTGGATGCCGCGATGCTTGGGGTATTTGCCTACGATCTCATGGATTCGGTGTTCACCGGGTTCGAGGCCTGGGAAGACGGCGATACCCAGGAAGCGCTGCAGCAACTGGAGTCGCTGGCCATCAATGCCGCCGTGGTTGCCGGTTTCGCCGTCGGCAGTCAGGCCGTCAAGGCATCGGGGTTCGTCGATGCCTTGAACAGTGTCTGGAAAGATGGCCGCGAACGGCTTTGGCATCCCGACATGAGCCCTTACAGCACCTTGAAGGCGTTGCCAGAGGATGCACTGCCTGATTCCCAAGGGCATTACATCATCGATGACAAACCCCATGTCCGGCTTCAAGGCAAACTGTATGAAGCGTTCGAAACCGACGGACAGTGGCGTGTGCGCCACCCGAACGACCCCGATGCCTACTCCCCTGTCTTGCACTACCTGGGTGACCAGCGCTGGCAACTGGCCCACGACAACCCGCTGGAATGGGACGATACGCAGTTGCTTGAGGCGCTGGGCCGGTTCAGCCAAGGGCTGGATGCCTCGGAGCGTCTTACCGCCTTGCGTATTACCGAAGTCGATGCATCCATCTTGCGCCGTAGCCAGGTCACCAGCTCCCGGCCGCCGGTTTTGCTGGCCGATGCCATGCTGCGGCTGAAACTGGATAACGACGTCCAGAGCATCATCACCCGGGTGCGTCATGGCATGCCCTTGGCTGCACACATGAACTTCGCGCTGCCAGAACTGGTAAGCCTGCCAGGCTGGCCAGCGCGCTACAGACTGAAGGTGTTCACCGGTGCCGAAAAATGGGGGGACGCAGTCTACTTCGGCACACAGCCAAAAACCGACACGTTGCAGATCGAGATCAGCCGCTCGGAACTCGACGAAGGCAAACTGAGCGAGGTTGTCCTGGCAGGGTTGGCCGAAGACGCCATACAACAGTTGCTGCCAGATACGCCAGCAGAGCAGCGCCCGAGCGCCCTGAACGAGCGATTGGCCAACCGCCTGACAGCGCGTCGTAGCGAAGTATTGGCGAGCATGCTGGAAAGCCATCGACCGTCGCTTGGCGACGAAGCGCAGACCCTGGGCCGCCAGTTTCCCGGTTTGCCTGACAATGCCCTGGAGGAACTCGTCAAGCTTGCCGGCAGCACCGAGCGCGAACGCATGAAGAGTGGGCGTGTGCCCTTGCGCGTGGCTGAAGAAGCCCGCTACCTGCAAGCCCGAGCCCGCCTTGATCGGGCCTTGCTTGGCCTCTATCGACCAGGCCTGAGCAGCGCCGACAGCCAACTGCTGCGTGACGCATTGGCAGCCAGGCAGCCGCAAGCCAGTGACGCCGAACTGCTGGCCAGCGCCCTCGCCGACCGCCCGGGCTGCGCCACGCTGCTTGGGCAGCAACCCATCAAGCCAGGCTTTCGCTCGCCCATGCGCCTGGCACATGGGCAAATCGGTTACCCGCTCAGTGGTCGAGGGGCAGGCCCGCTCAGCGCGAGTGCCGCGACACGTCGACTCAGATTGCTTTTCCCCTCACTGAGCCGCAGCCAGATCAGCGCGCTGCAGCTCGAACTGAGCCAGACCGGTGACCTGGGCTCGGCTATCCGGCAACTGCAGTCAGATTGGCACGGTCTGGAACGCTACCTGTATGAATGGTACAGGAACACGGACAGCCTCATTGATCTGATGGAGCGACAGCAATGCGCCGAATACCTCAAGAATGCCTGGCGGCGGGAGGGGCCCGGCAACCAGGGCACGCTCGTCCTGGAGCGAATACATTTGTCCGAGTTGCCAGCGATCACGGCCCGCTTGCCCCATATCCGTGAACTCAGGCTGAGGGGGCTGGGGCTGCAGCGACTGGACACCACATTCCTGTCCTGCTTCCCCAACCTGCAAGTACTGGAAGTGACCGGCAACCCGGAAATCGAGGCAGAAGCGCTGTTCCAGGCACTTGAATCGGTGCCCAGGCTGCGCACGCTGGAACTGGTCGGCAACACCCTTGCTACTCTCTCACCGACCGCACGGCGAGTGCTGGCTGCGATGCCAGACCTGCGCCAGCTGAATCTGAACCGCAACCAGCTGACACTGGATCAGGCGACATTGGCGTTCCTGTGCCGCCGGCCGCTGGAGGTCCTGACGCTGCGGAGCAATCGCATCACGCTCGATGAAAACCTCGCCACGCGCTTTCAGGACATGATCCATCTGCAGCGACTGGACCTGGGCTTCAACCCGCTACAGATCGCGCCTGATGTGAGCTACATGGCGCGGCTGCAACACCTGGACCTGTACAACTGCGATCTGCAGGCATTGCCCACTGGCCTGACCACCCTGATGAGCCAGTCACAGTACCAGTTGCGCTACCTGGAGCTCTCATCCAACCGCATTCACCATGTTCCGGACCTGGCAAGCATCCTGCGCAGCCCCTATGCCCGGGACGTCGCCGCCCGCTTGCCCCAACGCCGCTGGCTGTTCAACTACAACAATCTCGAAGCCGAGTCGGCCAGGCGTCTACGAGCCAGCGGCGTCAATATCTACGAGCACACATTCGAACGGCCAGGGTGGCAAGGGCTCTGGCGCGATTCTGCGACCGACCATCAGAACCAGCTGTGGTCCGACCTGTTCGATCAGAACGACCATGGCGACCTGCAAGCGGTGCTGGAACGCCTGGCCAGTTCGGTGGAAGCGCGAAGAGATCCGGAAGGCTTGCAGGTGCGTGTATGGGCACTGTTGGAGCAGGCCCACCAGGATACAGTGCTGCGCGAGCGGCTGAACGAGGTGGCGCAAGCCTTCCCCCCTACCTGCGGTGATGCCGGCGCCGATGCATTCAGCGCCCTGGAAGTGGAACTGCTGGCCAATCAGGCGTCAAGGCAGGCACGAAACACGGCCAAGCCGCTGTTCGACCTTTACCGCAAGCTGTATCGTCGCGAGAAAGTCAACGAACTGGCCGATCGCATCAGCCTGCAACGCGCCTTGCGCAAGCAGGCGCTGCAGAGAAATGCCACGGACGAACAGTTACCGGCTCATGACGTGCTGGATGTCCCGGCGGCGTTCCCCGATACGGACCTTGCCACGGGCCTGGTCGACGATATCGAAGTCCGCCTGGCACTGCGCCAGTCCTTGACCGCTGAGCTTGATTTTCCCGAACCAAGCAGCGGCATGCTCTATCGGAATACCGCAAGGATCAACCAGCAGATCATCGACAACGTGCGCGATGCCGTGCTCGAACTCGATGCCGACACCACCGCCCGCCAGCAGTGGATGACCGAACAGCCGGTCTGGGTTGACTACCTCAAGCGCCAATATGCCAGCCAGTTCGAAGCCATTACCGACTTCTGGCGCCCGGGCCTCGATTACCTCTTTTATTGCCTGGATGAAAGCCAGGAGCCGATCACTCACCTGGACAACGCGATATTGCGTGCATTGGCCCCGGAAATGCCTACCCCTGCGCTGGACGAAAACGGCACGCTACGTCGGGTTCCTCTCAATGAGGCCGCCTATGTCAAGGCCACGAACGCCTTGACCCACGAACAGCAACAGGTGGAAGCCGGGCTGTTGTTGAGCCTTACCCGGCAAGTGGAAGTCCTCGGTACCTGAACGCTGATCAATGACCCCGCAGGTCTTCGAAGAAGGCCTGCCGCCCATCCACCTGGCTAGACGCACGAGGCGCGGCCGCCGCCTCTGCGTTGGCCGCCTCCACATGCCAATAGCAGTGCCTGACCGCGCGGGTTACCGCCACGTAGGCCAGGCGCTGCACCTCTTCTTTCTGCGCAGTATCGAAGGGTTGAGCATCACCGGCCTTGCCCAGCCCGGCCTGGCGATACACCTGGTTCTTGTAGGGCGAGCTGGTCAGGTACTGGCAGTCGCCCAGCATGAACACTGCATCGGCCTGCAAGCCCTTGGCACTGTGGTAGGTCAACTGGCGCAGCCGGCGTTGCTCGGCGGGCAACGCGGCCTCGGCTTGCAGCACGCTTTGCAGGTGGTCGTTCATCAGCGCCCTGTCGCTGCCCTTGCGGTACAGCATCATCACCGTCTCGCCACGCTGGTAGTGCTCGATCAGCGTTTCACCCAAGGCGGCCTCGTCTCGGTCGAACACCTTGACCGGCGAGCCTGGCACCTCGGCCGCCGGGCCACTGGCGCGGGCTTTCTTGCCGGCAATCGCCGGGGTGCCCTTGACCAAGTGTTCGGCCGCGTCGATCACTTGCTGCTGGCAACGGTAGTTGTCGACCAGCATCACCCGCGTGTTGGCCGGCGACGGGAAGGCCTTGGTGAACTCCATGAAGTACTTGGGCGAACTGCCGCGCCAGCCGTAGATCGACTGCCAGTCGTCGCCCACGCACAGCAGTGACGAATGCCGGGCATTGCGCCCGGTGTGCATCGCCGGGCCGCGCCGGCGGATCTCGGCAAGGCTGGCGCGCAGCCAGCTGACGATCTGCGGCGACACATCCTGGAATTCGTCGATCATCAGGTGCGCCAGCGGCCGCAGCAGCGGGTCGGGCAGCAGCTGCAGGTTTTCCGGGTTGTTCTCGCCGAACAAAGCGAACATGCGGTTGTAGCTCATCACCGGCGGCGACTGGTCCAGCAGGTGCGCCTCCAGGGCCTTCCAGTACAGGGCCAGGGCCTCGAAGAACAGCGCATCGCTGTCGCCGGAAGGGAAGCTCATCGCCGCCACGGCAGTGTTCACGTCCAGGCCCAGGTTCTCGATGAAGTTCGCCGCTCCGACAAAGGCATCGAGCAGTGGCGCCGGGGCCAGCTCGCCCTTGACCTTGTATTCGAAGCCGGGGCCGGCTACGGCATCACCGGCCAGCGAGGCTGCCAGGCGCCGGGCCATGGCGTAGTTGTCGAGCCAGATCAGCGGCTGGTCGCAGAAGGCCTGCAACAGGGTGCGCTTGACCGCCCACTCGGCGCGCACCGCCAGCTTGGCGCCGGGGCGCTGGTACTGCGCGCTTTCCGACGGGTCGAAGCCGAGCACCAGCAAAGGCCCCTGGCCGGCCAGACGGCCATGCACATGGAAGCGGCTGCCACGGATCTCGATGGTCTCGCGGCAGGGTTCGATGCCGTTGATCGGCCAGGCGCCGGCGGCGAACCACAGGTCCTCGATCACGTCGCACAGCTCTTCGTCGCGCTGGGCAGCCAGCTGGGTTACCTGCGCGCGCTTCTGCACATCGGGGTTATTGGGGTCCAGCGGTTTCAGCTGCAGGGCTTCGTTGCGCAACAGGCCAACCAGCTCGGCAAAACGTGGGCTTTCGCCCAGCAGGGTGCTGTAACACTGGTTCAGTTGCTGGCGCTGGGCATCGTTCAGGCGCAGGTCGAACGGGTTGCTGTCGGCCTCGGCCTCGCGCCCGGCCGGCATCTCGTTGCCCAGCGTCTCGAACGCGCGCACCTGGCCAAAGCCAGGCAGGCTGCGCACCAGCGGCAGGATACGCGAATGAAAGGTGCGCACCAGCTCGCGTGCCTGCTGCGGCTGCAGGTTGATCTGCCACAGGGTGAACACCTGCAGCAGGCGCTTGATGAAGTCCTTGCGCGACTCGCGGGTGAAGGTGACCACGGTCATCGCGTCCAGTTCATAGCCCAGGTAATGGCGCAACAGCAGGATGCGCAGTACCAGCGAGGTGGACTTGCCCGCCCCGGCCCCGGCCACCACGCAGGTGGACGGCGTATCGCTGAAAATCAGCTTCCATTGCGCGGCACTGGGTTGCGCCTCGGCGGGCAGGCGCTGGGCGACATCGGCCTTGAAACGCTTTTTCAGCTCGGTGGTCAGGGGCAGGCGCCAGTCATCGAACAGGTTGTCATCCTGGCCCGGCACGGCGGCGGTGTCGGGGCGGGTATCGCGGATTACCAGCACCTGGCGCCCAGCCTCGTAGCCCTCCACCCGCCCGCGCTCGAACCCTTCACGCACGCCATCGGCATGGCCACTGCGTTGGCCGCTGGCATGGCCGAGGAACCAGGAGTCGCGGTGCTGGGCCTGCAGGCGGGTCAGGCCACGCCCCAGCAGGCGGGCCGCCAGGCGGCGCAACCAGGGCAGTTGGGCAGGAGGGGTAAGGTCGGCGGGGGCCTGGGGTTGCTCGTGGGCCACGGTCACTCCGTTGAAAAACAAAATCAGCGGGCATGTTCGCCGCATCGACAAAAAATCGCCAGCGAATGCTTGCAGATCAGTGGATTAGGCGATGAAGCGGATAAAACACCCCATCCAAACAAATCAAATTTACTGATAATTTTAAGCCGATATTTACGCTTATTTTCGATGTTTCTTTAGCGCATCATGGCGTCATTCCACTGATTCAAGGAGCACGACCATGCTGCAACTGCGACCTTTCGAAAGCCTCGGCCACGCCAACCATGGCTGGCTCGATGCCCACCACCATTTCTCGTTTGCCGAGTACTACGACCCGGCGCGCATGCACTGGGGTAACCTGCGGGTATGGAACGACGACCTGATCGCTGCCGGCAGCGGCTTCCCGCCGCACCCGCACCGCGACATGGAAATCATCACCTATGTGCGTGAAGGCGCGATCAGCCACCAGGACAGCCTGGGTAACAAAGGCCGCACCGAAGCCGGTGACGTGCAAGTGATGAGCGCCGGTACCGGCATCGTGCACAGCGAGTACAACCTGGAAGACGTCGACACGCGTATTTTCCAGATCTGGATCGTGCCGGAGCGCACCGGTGAAGCACCGCAGTGGGGTACCCGGCCGTTCCCCAAAGGTGAGCGTGGCGAAGGCTTCGTGACCCTGGCCAGCGGCCGCGCGGGCGATGAAGACAGCCTGCAGATCCGCACCGATGCGCGATTGGTGGCTGCCACCCTGCGTGCCGGTGAAACTGCCGAGTACCGCTTCGATGCCGCACGCCGGGGTTACCTGGTGCCGGCCAAGGGGCTGGTGGAGGTCAACGGGCTGCGGGCCAAGGCGCGCGATGGTGTGGCGATCGAGCAGGAGGAGGTGCTGCGGGTGACCGCCATCGAGGACAGCGAGATCGTACTGGTGGATGTGGCCTGATGGATCGGGCCAGTTCAGGCTGCCTTGTACTGCCTGCACTGGCCTCATCGCCGGCAAGCCAGCTAACACAGGAACCATGCAGGCCTGAAAATTGATGTAAGGCCTGTACGGTCCCTGTGGGAGCTGGCTTGCTCAATTTCTAAAAGCT
>NZ_JAMBDI010000080.1:0-1847 GCF_036858055.1 Pseudomonas sp. SF2
CCCTCTCAAGACACAAGCGGGCATGCCCGCGAAGAACCCTGCGCGGTGGATGGCACCGGCTGCGCCGGTGTTCGCGGGCACGCCCGCTCCTACAGGTATCGCGCAGATTTCCTTTGGGAGCGGGCATGCCGGCGAAAAGGCCGCAACGGGCTGGCTTCAACGCTCCAGGTAATGGGTCTGCGCGGCAAAGTCGATGAAGCGCTTGCTGGCCAGCGACAGGTATTCCCCCGAGCGCCAGCACAGCCTGAAGCTCATCAGCTGCGCCGGGCGGAACGGTACGCCGACGATGCCCGGCGTGCGCTGTTGCACCGAGCGCAGCAGGGTCGCCACGCCCATGTTGTCCAGCGCGGCCTGCACCACCAGCGATACGAAGTTGCTTTGCAGCGCCACCTGGTAAGTGATGCCATGTTCGGCGAAGAACGCGTCCAGCAGGTGGCGCTGCACGAAGGTGCGGTCGAACACCACCATGTCGGTATTGCGCAGGTCTTCGGCTGTAAGGAAGGCCTTGCCGGCATAGGGATGGTCAGGGTGCATGCACGCCAGCATCTCATCGCTGCCCAGCAGGATCGATTCCTTGTCGGGCGGCACGCGCCTGGACTCTAGCAGTGCCAGGTCGATTTCCCGTTGTTCCAGGCGATGGCCAATGTCCTCGGCGCTGCCTTCGAACACGGTCATGGCTATGCCCGGGTACAGCTTGCGGAAGGCGTTCATCAACCCGGGCACATAGTGCAGGCCGAACATCGGCGGGATACCCAGGCGTACTTCGCCGCGTTTCAGGTCGGCCATGTCGCGCAGTTCCTGCCGGGCCACATCCATTTCGCGCAGGGCCGATTCGATACGTGGCAGGAACCGTTCGCCCTCGGCCGTCAGGATGACTTTGCGCGTGGTGCGGTTGAACAGGGTCACGCCCAGTTCTTCTTCAAGGCGGGTAACGGCCATGCTCAGTGCCGGCTGGGCGATATGCAGGTGCTGCGCGGCTTTGGTGAAGCTGCCTTGGCGTACGATCTCGACGCAGCAGCGCAATGCCTTGAGGTTCATTGAGGGGGGTTACCGTTCATAACAAACTGTGATGCCACGCATCATAACAATATATTTATTATTATTAACCAGAGGGCCTACGATGCGCGCCACTGAGACATCCTGCAACATCTCAGTCACGCAGCTTAATAAATCTGCAATCCCACAAAGATTTTGAGGTAGTACCCCAAATGGCCAAGGCCGCCGATGTCGTTGTGCAATGCCTGGAAAACGAAGGTGTCGAGTATGTGTTCGGCATTCCCGGTGAGGAAAACCTCGACCTGCTCGAATCCCTGCGCAAGTCGAAGATCAAGCTGGTACTTACCCGTCACGAGCAGTCCGCAGGTTTCATGGCTGCTACCTATGGTCGCCTGACCGGCAAGACCGGCGTCAGCCTGTCGACCCTCGGCCCTGGCGCCACCAACCTGGTCACCGCCAGCGCCTACGCCTACCTGGGCGGCATGCCGATGATGATGATCACCGGCCAGAAGCCGATCAAGAAGTCCAAGCAGGGCCGCTTCCAGATCATCGACGTGTGCGGCATGATGGACCCCATCACCAAGTACACCCACCAGTTTGCCTCGGCCGACAACATCCCGGCCCGTATGCGCGAAGCCTTCCGCCTGGCTGAAGAAGAAAAGCCGGGCGCCGTGCACCTGGAGCTGCCGGAAGACATCGCTGCCGAGCAGACCGACGCACTGCCAATCCCGCCAAGCCTGCACCGCCGTCCGCTGGCCGAGCACGTGGCGATCGACGCTGCCGTGCAAAAGCTGAAAAACGCCCGTAACCCGATCCTGGTGATCGGCGCTGGCGCCAACCGCAAGATGACC